>JAAZAI010000476.1 GCA_012514445.1 Lentisphaerota bacterium | reverse complement strand
TCTTGTCAAACTTCGTCGTCCGGAGACACCGGCCGTCTGCCCGCGATCTCGAGTAAGTGCTTGATTCTCTTCGCTTTAGAAGTGGTCGGGGTGAAGAGATTTGAACTCTTGACCTTTTGGTCCCGAACCAAACGCGCTACCAGACTGCGCTACACCCCGGAATTGAGATCGAATGCGGTTGAAGTTATCAAAAAGAGGAGGCAGACGTCAACAACAATAACCAGGAACGCAACAACGACCCACAAAGCCGGTCTACACCTCGGCGATGTCAGTCGGCGCGGCCTTCCAGCCGCTGCGGGTTTTGCGCAGCATGAAGGTGGCGATCCGCTTGCCGGGAACCGTGCCGAGGCTCAGCCTTTCGCCAAGCCAGTCGAGCACGGCCTTCGCGGTGCGTCCCGACGTCTCGCGCACGCGCACGACGAGACCGTCGCCGTCGAATGCCGGTTTCAGCGCAAGCAGCTGCAGCGAGGCCGGGCGAAGCGAGGCGAAGGAGCCGGAGCGGGGGAGCGTGCCGACCGAGACGCGCGAGATGAACACGGTCGGCGGCTGTTCGAGTTCCAGGGACAGTCGGTCGAGGCCGGGGCCGCCGTCGGTCAGGAGGAACTGGAACTTCAGTTCGCCGCTGTCGACGGCGGGCTCGGTGTCGAAGCCGGTCTGCGGCGTGGCGCTGGGTGAATAGGCGTACTTGCTGGCGCGCGCGACAGTCGCGCGAAGCGCGCCGTCCACCGTGTGCTCGAAGTTGTAGAGCGCGTCGCTGGCGAAGCCCAGGACCGACTTGCCGCCGCGTCCGAGCACTCGCACCCAGCGACCGCCGGGCACTTCGCCGCAGGGCTTGCGCAGGACGGTCCCGCCCGGAACGTCGAATTCGGCGCTGCGACCGCCGGCGGGCAGGACGAGCTTGAGACGAGCGGCGGTCTCGTTCCATAGCACGCGGGCCTTGGCGTGGAGCACGTCCTCGCCGCGGCGCAGTTCGAAGCGCAGGTCGACGCGCGAACGGGCGCCCGCGAGGCGCACGTGCAGCGCGGCGGCTTCGGTCCCGGACTCCGCCACGCGGACATCCACGCCCTTCCAGGTCTCGAGAACGTCGCCGAGACCAGCCGCCTCGACCTTCTCCGGGCCGCCCCAGGAGCCGTGCGGATCCTTCACGACGATCGCCGTGAGGCCGCCGGGTCCGAGCATCGGCCTGCCATCGCGCAGAATCTGCACGCCGGCGTCGCCGACGACGGCTTTCACCGTGAAGCGGGCGTTGGCGATCGTATCGACGCCGTTGGAGGAGACCTCGGCGGAGACCTCGGGACTGACGCCGCCGTCGACCCAGCCGTATCGGTAGACCGCCCAGCCCATCGCGGGGATCTCGACGGGAACGGTGACGCGCTGGCGCCACACGTTCCCCCAGGCGAGGTTGCATTCGGTCGCGAGCCTCTGGAAAGGCACGAGGCGGCCGTTGGGCCCGCGGACTTCGGTGGGCAGGACGCCGTTGGGCGTCAGGGCCTGGGGGATGGGCCGGTAGTCCATGTTCGCCTCGAGCTCGACGTGGCCGCGGTACAGCCAGGGGTGCGGATTCCAGAGCACGAACGGCACGGCCTCCGGGCGATCCCCGCTCGGCTTGGGCACGGTGGTGTCGACGGCGGCAGAGAGCGCCTCCATCGCGGCGGTCTCGATGTGCTTCGTCTGGTGGAGCGCACCGCCGATCCAGGCGATCTGCTCGTCGACCGCGCGTTCGATGCTCGTGCCGGGGAGGATGTCATGGAACGTGTTGAAGAGCACGGCATTCCAGGGGACGCGCGGGTTGACGTCGTCACCGGGATTGAGACCGAGGCCGGCGCGAACGACGGCGTCGGCGCGCTCCGCTGCGAGCAAGGCGTTTTCGGTCTTGCGGTAGAGGAACTTGAACTTCGCCACGGAGGAATAGCAGCCGCGGAGGCAGAAGTTGAGCTCGCCCTTGACGACGGGAAGGAAGTCCGGACCGTTGCGAAGCACCTCGCGGCGCAGGGCGTCGAGGAGCTTGTGGAGGCCGGAGTAGACGACCGTCACTTCGGGGTGGCCCTCGGCCCAGGCGCGGATGTCCAGCAACTGTCGGCGGGTGGGGCCGCCACCGTGGTCGCCGAGGCCGATGAATACGCCGACGTTCTGAAGGTCGTGACGGGCGGCGGATTCGAGAACGGCGTCGAGACGGCGGCAGCCTTCGTCGCGCTCGGTGCCGTACCAGCCGGTTTCGGGGCGGTACGAGAGGATCCGTGATCCTCCAGGGCCCTCCCACCAAAAGGCGGGCTTGGCGATGGGGAAGTCGCCCGGGAACGGACGGGTGAACGCAAAGCCGGTCATGCCGGCCGCGGCCATGACCTCCGGGAGGCCGGCGGCGTGACCGAAGGAGTCGGCGGCCCAGGCGACTCGCGGGCGGCTGCCGAGGCTCTCGGCGAAATAGGAGAGGCCGTGGAGGAAGTGGCGGGCGAACGTCTCGGTGGCCGGCAGGTTCGTGTCCGACTGGACTTCGGTGCCGCCGATGACCTCCCACCGGCCGGCGCGCACGAAGTCGGCGATGCGCGCGAACGTCGCTGGATCGTGCTTCTCGATGTGGCGGTAGATTGCGGCTTCGCCCCGGGAGAACGTGAGTTCCGGGAATTCGTCCATCAGGTCGAGGATCGTACGGCAGGTCCGGATGCCTTCGTTCAGACCCTCCTGGAAGTTCCAGAGCCAGACGGGGTCGAGGTGGGCGTTGGGAATTAGATGCAGAATCGTTTTCTTCTTCATCGCGGTGGAGTCCTCCGGTTGCCGATTTGCACGGAGAGTATACGACAGGGGCGTGGGCAGTGAAAAGCCATTTCTTAAAAGAATGGGAGACGGATCGACTGCTAAAGTCTTCCACACGTCTGAACGACAACGAAGTGTGTGATGGGTTCGCGAAGCAGGACGGGGCGCGATCTTCGAACGCAACGCATTCGAGCGCGCGTCGCGCGCCCGCCTCGCCTGTGCCCAGGAATTCGCCCGCGCTATTTCTGCAAAGGTCGCACGGGGATCAGCAGATCGAGGAGGGTCTGCTGGTCGATTTGTGCCTGGGTGAACCGATATTGGTCGACGTAATCGAGGTGCTCTTCGAGCAGTCCGCCCATGGATGCCGGATCGCCCCAGACGATTGCATAGTCAGGGGACTGTTCCACCCAGCGGATCAGCGCATGCCATTCGTCAAAACGGCCCATGCGAATCCGATGGGCCGCATAGAGGCCGCCGGACATGGTCTTGAGAGTGAACGGCGGTGTCACGTCGAGATCCTCGGGGATCGTGATCCACCGCTCATACCCATGATCGCTGCCGTCCGCCTTCTCCCCGTTCGGGTGATTGAATCCAAAGTGGCGGATGTCGGGTTTGCGCCGGATCAGGTCGTGCCTGATGACGAATTCCGTCAGGAGTTCGTTGGTCTTGTACTCGGCGGGAATTTCGGCATTGTAGCGATGGATCGAAGCGACCTTCGCGGACGGAAGCGTGAGAATCCTCGCATCGTTGAGTAGGGAGGGCGTCTTAGCATTTGTCATGACGAATGTTCCCTTATGAACGACAAGCTTGAAGTTTGCGAACGATACCCAAGTCTAGCAAAGGGACGACGGAGATGTCACACAGATTCGCCGGTGGAAACTGTCTTTAGGGGTTGCCTGGCAGGTTTCTTGTTGACGCGTTCTTGAGTCGACATTCCACCTCAGATCCCGCACGTCGTCACGCGAAACGGGGAGATGCAGTCGTCGGCGCACCCGTGGAGTGAGCCCCCCGAAATAGCGCTTTTTGTAATCTTGAGAAAACTTCAATATTACAATAATCGTGCTTTCTTGGCCGTGCACGAATATGGTGCATTTCGGCCCTCTCAGCTCATCAGAATATGCCTGGCGAGCGCCGCCGCGGGGCGAAGCGATGTAATATCGCGGGTAGTTCGAGATTTCAATACTCGAATGAGCTGGATAATCTCGAACGACGGCAAGCGTCGCCCGCTGGAACCGGCGTTCCAGTGCGACGGCCGACAAGTGGGTGCCAGGATCAGGCGCAGCGGCTCTCGACTTGCCGCTTCAAGTCGTCGAGCAGGCTCAGCAAAGCCGCCTGGCGGGCGATCGACTGCTCCGGCGGCAGCGCCTGGAGCGTCTCCAGGGCCGTGCGGAGGTGGCGGTCGAGGCTTCGCTCGGCCGCGGCCTTCGAATCG
>JAAZAI010000475.1 GCA_012514445.1 Lentisphaerota bacterium | reverse complement strand
TGACGGGCCTCTCCGAGCGCGGCCAGCATGCCATGGAAGGTGAAGCCGGGCGCCCGGCCCTCGGCGGGGTTCTCCGGGGCGACGCGCTGCGTGCCCAGATACATCAGCATGAGCGGATCGTCGAACAGGGCCATCGGGAAGTTCATGTAGGAGAGCCTGGCGAGCGCCAGCCCCGGACCGTAGACCTTGCCGCCGAACAGGCCGTTGATCTGTTGCTCGATGACGCCTTCGCGCGGCGTGGTGCCCGGCTTGCAGAACGCGAAGGCGGCGTTCCAGGCAAGCCCGGTGAACGTGCTGTCGTAATCGCAGTAGGCGCCATCGTCTCCCCAGATCGTGGCGAGGAACTCCGGCACTTCCTCGGCCACCGCCGCCTGGATCATCGGGAAGAGCGTGCCTTCCGTGTAGCCGTGGTCGTACCAGAAGCGGTACCAGGACCAGATGCCGCCGGATGCCGTGACATGCGGCGTCAGATCGAGATGCTTGCGGATCATCCCCTGGTAGAAGGACGGTTCGGTGTGATAGTAGTCCCAGTAGACGAGCCCCGTCCCTTCCGGGATGCGCCGGGCGATGGCGGGCGAGATGGTGCAGGCCGGATCGTAGTGGATGTGCTTCTCGCTGGAGAAGGTGAAGATGAGATCCGACGCCATCATGGGGGTGAACTCATGCTTCCGGCAGAGGGCCGCGACGCGCGCGAGATGGTCCAGCAGGATGTCGAGCTGCGGACGTTCGCCGAATTTCTTGAGATACTGGCCCTTGCCCGCGGCCCGCGCCTCGTCCATGTTGATATGCATCCGGCGGGAACGGACGTTCCGGCGCCAGAACGCGATCATGCGGTCCAGCAGCTCGTAGGTCTGCTCCTCGTTGGCGAGCAGCGTGGAGGGATTGTCGAGGACGGGCTGGAACCGCGGCCAGCGGGAGAGCTGCTCCATGTGGCCGAGCGTCTGCACGGAGGGCGCGAGCTCGATGCCGAGGGCGGCGGCATGGTCGTCGAACGCGCGGATCTCCTCGCCTGAATAGGCGCCGCGCATGGCGCCGAAGCACGGCTCGCCCTCGACCTTGTACATATCCTCCGTGTACAGCAGCACCGTGTTGAATCCAAGGAGGGCGAGCGAATTCAGGAATTCCCGGAAATACGCGATGGTGGGAACCGCGTTGCGGGAGCAGTCGACCATCAGGGACAGGGCGCTGAAGGGGGTGTGCTCGGCGAAGGACGACGACTGGATCGCGCCGCTGACCAGCAGGCCGAGCGTACGCAGGGCGGGCACCGTCCCGGAGGCCCGGATCGTCCAGACGCGCGCGGCGGCATCGTAGGCGGCGGCGCAGTCCATGCCCTTCGCCGCCGGCTGCAGCTCGAACCGGATTTCCGCCGCGCGGGCGGAAGGCGTTTCGGAGAGGCGGTGCCCGAAGCGGTGGGCGAGTGTGCGGATCGCCGTGGCGACGGACACCGGCGCGGTCTGCGGGTTCCAGAAGAATACAGCGGGGCGCGAAGTGTTCATAGTATCTCCCATGGCGGCAGAGGATAGCAGAACGGGGCCGACTTGGATAGGCAGTCCCTTGCAGGCGGGGGAGGCTTCGGGCATAATGAGAACCACTTCACGCCATGGCTCCTTCCTTCTCCACCGCGCAACACCTGCTGCTCTTCTCGCCCAACTGGCTGGGCGATGTCGTCATGGCGCTGCCGGCCTTCCAGCAGTGGCGCGCAGCCCATCCCGGCCGC
>JAAZAI010000474.1 GCA_012514445.1 Lentisphaerota bacterium | reverse complement strand
CGCCACGGCCTACACCAGCCAGGGCGTCGTCGTGGCGCCGGCCGCCGCCGAAGCCGCGGGCGCGCAGGAGGGAGGCTCGACGACCACCGCCTACGCGTTCGAGCGCTTCGAGGAGTCGGTCGAGATGGACGAGCTGGCCCTCACGTTCGCGGGCGGCATCGACTACACCTCGGAATTCTGGGGCGTCGGCCTCTACTTCACGCTCGATCTCTACACCGACACGGGCTTCAGCGGATCCGTCGCCGTGCGCGACGAGACGTTCGACCTCTCGGCCGACCGCACGCACCCCATCGGCGTGTCGCTGGCCGGCTGGTACTCGCCGTTCGCGGACTACCTCGTCAGCGCCTCCGCCTCCACCGGGGCCGAGACGTCGATCCGCCTGGGCTTCGGCAAATTCTTCTAGGACATCCATGAACGCAAGACAAGACGACTTCGCCCGGGACTGGCGCGACGCGGTGCGGGAAATCGAGGGACTGATCCTCGACGTGCAAACCTTCATCTCCGCGACCTTCAAATTCAAGGAGCCGATCGGGCCGGAGGCCAACGCCGAACTGCGCGTGCGCGCGGTCGACGTCCGCGGCGAGACGAACTGGCAGTTCACGAAGGGCCCCGAATCGCAGAACCTCTCCCGCGGCGCGGCGAAGCGCGCACTCGACGAGCTGCTGCGCGGAACGCCCGTCGCGGAGGCCCACGTGATGACCGCGGAGCTCGACCTGCACTGCCGCATCGCCAAGAAGGGGCGCGTCCTCGTCTCGCGCGGCAAGCGCGCCGTCGAACGCGACGCCGCGAAGGTCCGCGCGCACGACCGCGAGAAGGACTATCCCCTCGCCCGCTTCGACGCCTCGGCACTGCTCCGCGTGCTCGGCTTCACCGACTCGCTGGGCGCCATGAAGCCTTCGATGCACGCGAAGTACCGGCAGGTCAACGAATTCCTCCGCATCGTCGAGGCGACCGTCGCCGACCTCGCCCCGACCGGAGACGCCCCGCTGCACCTCGTCGACGTCGGCTGCGGCAAAGCCTACCTCTCCTTCGCCGCGAAGGCCTATCTTGAAGCCTCACGCGGCATGCAGGTCCGCTTCACGGGCGTCGACATCCGCGAATCCGTGATCGCCACCTGCCGGCGCATGGCCGAGGCGCTCGAGTGGACTGAGGACGTCGCGTTCGTCGCCGCCGACATCGCCGGCTTCAAAGCCACGGTCCAGCCCGACATCGTGCTGAGCCTCCACGCCTGCGACACGGCGACGGACGAGGCGCTGGCCTTCGGCGTGGAGAGCCAGGCGCGCGCCATCCTCTGCGCGCCCTGCTGCCAGCACGAACTGCAGGGCAAGCTGGGCATGGCCGGCCCGCATCAGGCCATCCTCCGCAACGGCATCCTCAAGGAGCGCCTAGCGGACATTTTGACGGACGCCTTCCGGGCGCAGATCCTGCGCGTCATGGGCTACAAGACGCAAGTCGTGGAATTCATCGACCAGCAGGCGACGGCGCGCAACATCCTCATCCGCTCCGTGCGCTCGTTCCGCAGCGGCACGCACAACGCCATCGGCGAATACCAGTCGCTGCGGGACGCCTGGCATTGCACACCGTTTCTGGCCGAACGCCTCGCCGCGGCCTGCCCCGATCTCGTCGAGTCCTGAACGCCGCTATCAGAGGCCGAGCAGCGCGTGGATCTCGGGATCCTTGCGCCGGATCTCCTCCGGCGTCAGGCCCATGAGCTCGTGCGGGAAGACGAGCCAGGAGTCCACTTCCCTCAGGAAGAAGTCCGGGCCGGAGCCCGCGGTGTTGCGGCGCGGCTTGAAGTAGAGCGTGGCGACGCGGATCTCCGCACGGGTCCTTCCGAGCCGCTCGCGCACGGCGCGGATTGTCGCGCCGCTGTCGAAGATGTCGTCGACGACGAGCACCTTCGTGCCCGGGCCGATGCGGTCGAGCACGTAGTCCATGTTCTCGATCACGGGCTCGCGGCATTGGCCGATGCCGGTGTAGGCGCAGGTCTTCACGGCCGTGTGGTAGCACTCGACCCCCTTGTAGTGGAGGAACTCGTGCACTGCGATGCCGACCGGCGTGCCGCCGCGCCAGAGCGCAATGACGACGTCCGGACGAAAGCCCGAGTCGTAGATCTTGCGGGCGAGCGCGAAGCTGTCGCGCGTGACGCCGTTGGAATCGAGGTAGACCTTGTCGTCCATGGAAGCGCTCTCTAGGCCTGCGCAGAGGGCGAGGCGGCGGCCTCCGCGGCTCCGGGGGCGATGTTCTGCGCGCGGAGCTTGATGTGCAGCTCGCGGAGCTGCTTCTCGGTGACGGGCGCCGGGGCGTTCATCATCAGATCCTGGGCGCGCTGGTTCATCGGGAAGGCGATCACCTCGCGAATGTTCTCCGCGTTGCGAGCAGCATGACCATGCGGTCCACGCCCGGCGCGATGCCGCCGTGCGGCGGCGCGCCGTACTTGAACGCGCCGGAGAGCGCCGGGAAGCGGTCGAAAACGACGTCCGCGCCGTAGCCGGCGATCTCGAACGCCTTGATCATCACGTCGAGACGGTGGTTGCGGATCGCGCCGGAGGAGAGCTCCACGCCGTTGCAGACCACGTCGTACTGGTACGCCAGCACGTCGAGCGGATCCTTCGTCGTCAGCGCCTCCATGCCGCCCTGCGGCATCGAGAACGGGTTGTGGGAGAAGATGATCGCGCCGGTCTCCTCGTCGCGCTCGAACATCGGGAAGTCCACGATCCAGCAGAAGCGGAAGACGTCCTTCTCGACGATATCCAAGTCGCGGCCGAGCTTGAGACGGATGTCGCCGGCCATCTTGGCCGCCGGGCCCGGCTGGTCGCACAGGAAGAACATCACGTCGCCATCGACCATGCCGGCGCGCGCGGCGAGCGCCGCGAGCTCCTCGGGCGTCATGAACTTCGCGATCGGCCCCTTGACCTTGTCCGTGTCCCAGACAATGTAGCCGAGGCCCTTCGCCCCGAGGTCCTTCGCATGGGACTCCAGCTTGTCGAAGAAGCTCCGCGGGCGCGTCTTGATGCCCTTCACGGGGATGGCGCGGACGACCGCGCCGCCTTTGACGGCGTTGGCGAAGGCGCCGAAGCCGGAGGCCGCGAAAATGTCAGAGACGTCGCACATCTCGATGGGAATGCGCAGGTCGGGCTTGTCGGAGCCGTACTTGAGAATCGCCTCGCGATACGGGATGCGCACGAACGGACCGTCGGCCACGCGCTTGGCGCTGAACTTGCGGAACGTCTCCTGGAGCACCTCCTCGACGATGGCGAAGATGTCGTCCTGCGTGACGAAGGACATCTCGATGTCGAGCTGGTAGAATTCACCCGGCGAGCGGTCGGCGCGGCCGTCCTCGTCGCGGAAGCACGGGGCGATCTGGAAGTAGCGGTCGAAGCCGGCGATCATGAGGAGCTGCTTGAAGATCTGCGGCGCCTGGGGCAGCGCGTAGAACTGGCCGGGATGGACGCGGCTGGGCACGAGGTAGTCGCGCGCGCCCTCGGGCGAGCTCGACGTGAGGATCGGCGTCTGGAACTCGTTGAAGCCCAGCGACGTCATCTTGGCGCGCAGGAAGCTGACGACCTGGGCGCGCAACATGATGTTGCGGTGCAGACTCTCGCGGCGCAGGTCGAGGTAGCGGTACTTCAGGCGCAGCTCCTCGGGGCCGACGTCCCCGCTGTCCCCCGCCAGGTAGATCGGCGTGACTTCGGACTCGGACTCGAATTCGACCGCCTCCGCCACGAGCTCGACGCATCCCGTCGCGATCTCGGCGTTCACCATCGAGGGCTCGCGGAGCACGACGTTGCCCGTCACGGTCAGCACGCTCTCGAGATGGAGATTGGCGCAGCGCTCGAAGAACGCGCGGCTCGGATGGACGATCACCTGGGTGCGGCCGTAGTGGTCGCGCAGGTCGATGAAGAGGATGCCGCCGTGGTCGCGCTTGTGGTAGACCCAGCCGGAGAGGCGGACCTCCTGTCCGGCGTGTTCGGGACGCAGTTCGTTGCAAGTATGGGTGCGATAGGCATGCATGGCAGAGGTTTCCGGGGAACAAAAAGAAGACTTCCACGTCCGCCGTGAAAGTTCCCTTGTAGAATACGCGCAAGGCCTTGCCCGCGTCAAGCGAAAGCTACCCGGGGCGATTTTACCATTTGCGCCTTTCGGGGCCGATATGGTATGGTTGCCCCTCGTTTTTGCCTTCACCCGGAAACCTCAGTATCGGCGCGCCGTGTACCTCCAGGCACTCGAAATCATCGGCTTCAAAAGCTTCGCACCGAAAACCCGCCTCGTCTTCGAGCCGGGCATCACCGCCATTGTCGGCCCCAACGGCTGCGGCAAGAGCAACATCTCCGACGCCATCCGCTGGGTCCTCGGCGAGCAGCGCCCCACGGCGCTGCGCAGCTCCGCGATGACGGACGTGATCTTCAACGGCACCGACGCCCACAAGCCGCTGGGCATGGCCGAGGTCTCCATCACCTTCGCCGACTGCGAGGAGCACCTCGGCACCGAGTACAACGAGGTCACCGTCTCCCGCCGCGTCTTCCGCGACGGCGACTCGCACTACT
>JAAZAI010000473.1 GCA_012514445.1 Lentisphaerota bacterium | reverse complement strand
TCGACGCCGTTGACGAGGCGGGCGCGGAGGCGCTTGAAGCCGAGGTGGGACCAGACGGCGGCGCCGAGGCAGCAGACGCCGGTCAGGGCGAATGTGAAGACCAGGGCCAGGAGACGGCGCCAGGAGAGCATCGACGCGGCGTCGTAGCCGGGCACGATGACGTGCGTGGCGAGGAACCAGGAGACGAGGATGGCGGCCAGGGCCACGAGGGTGAAGATGGCGGCGTCGCGGAGGCGCCGGAGGAAGAGCCTGCCGGCGGCGGCGGCGAGGACACGGGACTGGAGCGCGAGGCGCGTGAAGTCGCCGGCGACGTTGGCGAGCATGCTGTCGTAGCGGCGTTGCGGGAGGCTGCGGAGCTGCTCGAGGATTTCGGCGCGATGGCGGTCGAAGCCGTCGAGCGAGACCTTGGTTTCGATTCGGGTTCCGGGCTGCGGGGTGTAGGTCGTGTAGATCGTCGGCAGGTCCTTCATCCGCAGGACGCGCGCGAGGTTCCAGCAGAGCGTGCCGTAGGCGCGGGCGAAGTCGTACATGCTGTCGAACGTGTCCGACTTGTTGAGCAGCACGCGCAACTTGAACTCGATGCCGAAGAGGCATTTGCTGAGCACGGAGACGGCCTCGGCGGTGGTGCCCGGCTTGTCGGGGTCGAAGAGGAAGAAGACGAGGTCGGAGAGCTCGGCTAACTTGCGGACGGCGCCGGGGAAGTCGTAGCTGCGCGTGGCGTGGCCCTCGGCGGTGTCGATCATGCCGGGGCTGTCGATGAGATTGACGTGCTTGAGGTACGGCCGGTTGCGCACCTTGACCTGGAGGTGCTGGAGGAAGGCGGGGCCCATCGCGACGATGTTGGCGAACTCCGCGGGAAGCTGGCCGACGGCGGCGGGACCGTAGTAGTCCTGCTCGACTTCGCCGAAGAGGATGACGGTGAAGCGGTCGTCGGTCGGGGCGACGCCGGTGTCCTGCACGGGCGGATCGCCGAGAAGGTGGTTGATGACGGTGGACTTGCCGGAGGAGTGGTTCCCGAGGAAGACGGCGCTTGGGCGGCCGCCGACGGTGATCTCGGGCCGCTGGAACGTGTAGTGGTACCGCTCCGCCGTCGTCTTGAACGTCCGGTAGAGGCGGTTGACGCCGGTCTCGATGTCGCGGGTGCCGCAGCCGAACATGGTGGGGAGGCTCCGGGGTTGGCTGGCCTAATCGGCCATGGCGTCCCGGACGAGGGCGACGCTTGCGTCCACTTCGCCCGAGGCGTCGACATGGCGCAGCTTGCCGGTCTTCTCGTACCAGGCGATGAGGGGCTCCGTCTTGGCGGCGTAGACCTCGAGGCGGCGCTTGATCGTCTCGGGCTTGTCGTCGTCGCGGATCGCCAGGGGGTTGCCGCAGCCGTCGCAGACGCCGGCCTGCTTCGGCGGGAGGGTCTCGACATGGAAGACCATGCCGCAGACGGGGCAGACGCGGCGGCCGCCGAGACGGCGCAGGACGACGGTCTCCGGGACGTCGAGGCAGATGGCCCTGGCGACCGTGGCTCCATGCTTGCGGACAAGGGCCTCGAGCTGTTCGGCCTGGGTCTCGTTGCGCGGAAAGCCGTCGAAGAGCAGTTCGGCGTCGGCCGGGGCGTCGGCGAGGAGTTCGCCGATCATGTCGAGAAGGACGGGGTCGGGGACGAGGGCTCCCTTGTCCATGTAGGATTTGGCGGCGAGGCCGGCGGGCGTGCCGTTCTTGACGGCTTCGCGCAGCATGGCGCCGGTGGAGACGTGGAGGGCGTCGCCTTGTTCGGCGATGCGGCTGGCGACGGTGCCTTTGCCGGCTCCGGGCGCTCCGAGGAAAACGAAGATCTTCATCATGGTCGGGAGTCTCGCTCTAGCGGTTCATCATCGACTGGGGGACGCTGGGGGCGAATTCCCAGGCCGGCCGCTCGCCCCAGGGCAGGTCGGTGCCGTCGGGATCGGCCATGGACTTGCAGCCGGCGGACGCGGCGAGCGCGGCCGTCAGCGCGAGAATGGCAATGGCGCGGGGCGCCTCAGTAGATGACGATGTCTCCGGCTTCAACGGGCATTTGCTCCCAGCCATAAAGGTTGTCGGCGATGACGAGGTTTTCTTTGTTGGGCGGGTTCGCGATGCGCAGGCGCGTCACGATCTGATCGCCTTCGGCCGTCTTGCGGTGGACCATCATCTCGACGGGGGCGAAGCCGCCGGCGGTGATCTCCTGGGCGGTTTCGGGGGTGAGCTTGACGAGGACGAATGCGAGTTCGCGGTCCACATGGACGACGGAGCCCTTGACGCCGGCGGAGAGGGTGGTTGAGGTCTGCTTGCTTCCCAGGTTCTCGGCGCCGCCAGGGCTGCTGATCTTCAAGCGGGCGAGCTGCTCCTCGAGGATGTTGATCTGGTTGTCCTGGCTCTTGATCTGCTCGTTCTTCTGGTTGATCGTGTCGTTGAGTTCGACGATCTTGTCGTTGAGCTCGGCCTTTTCACGTTCAAGGCGGGCGATT
>JAAZAI010000472.1 GCA_012514445.1 Lentisphaerota bacterium | reverse complement strand
CGCCATCACGATCTCCTCGAGCGCGGCGTTGCCCGCGCGCTCGCCGATGCCGTTGATCGTGCATTCGACCTGGGTCGCGCCCGCCTCGACGGCCGAGAGCGAATTGGCCACGCCCATCCCCAGGTCGTTGTGGCAGTGCACGGAGATGCGAGCGTCCCCGATGTTCGGGACGTTTGCGAAGATGTCGCGCACGAGCCGTCCGAACTCCGGGGGCACGGCGTAGCCCACGGTGTCGGGGATGTTCACCGTCGTCGCGCCGGCGGCGATCACGCCCTCGACGACGCGGTAGATGAACGGACGCTCGCTGCGCGAGCAGTCCTCCAGCGAGAACTCCACCTCCGGGCACAGGTTGCGCGCGTACTTCACCATGCCCACGGCGCGCGCGTAGACCTCGTCCTCGGTCATCTTGAGCTTGGCGGACATGTGGATCGGCGACGTGGCGAGAAAGGTGTGGATGCGCGGATGCGCCGCGCCCCTCACCGCCTCCCACGCCCGGTCGATGTCCTTCTCCAGCGCGCGGCAGAGGCTCGCCACCGCGGCCTCCCGGACCTGCCCGGCGATGGCGCGGACCGACTCGAAATCCCCCTGCGAGGCGATCGCGAAGCCGGCCTCGATGATGTCGACCTTGAGCGCCTCGAGCAGCTCCGCGACCATCAGCTTGTCGCGCTGGTTCATCGTGCAGCCCGGCGATTGCTCGCCGTCGCGCAGCGTGGTGTCGAAAATGTAGATGCGTCTCATGTCCCCCTGTGTGCTCATGGTGTCGTCTCCTGTGTTCTCAATTGAATCCGTGGATAAGTGAATGGAAAAAGAAAAAGCCCCCGGCATCCTGACGATGTCCGCGGGGCTTCTGCTTCAACGCGCAATTCCTAAAACCAGTCTTCTCGATTACGCAAAGGAAAGAACCCCGCGGCGGCGCAAGGCGAGGCTCGTAAGTCGGAAGGATGTTTGAATTGCCTGTGATCTCATGCCCTGAATGTTGCCATATTCCCGCCCCGCCGCGCAAGACTATTTTTTAGGCGCAAATTGATAGTGCCGCCACTTGCCTGAAAAGCCGCGTTCATGCTAACCTTTCAACCCATGGAACCCACGGCTGAACCCGATCGTCCGCGCATCCCCCGGAGCCTGGAGGCGAGGGAGGCGTTGCGCACCTACCTCGAAGCCGCCGCGCACGACGTCCCGCCCGCCGTGGGCGAGCCGCCGCCCGGCCTGGCCGGCTACCTCGCCCACGCGGACCTCCCGTTCTCGCGCCGCCTGCTCCGGCACATCCGCGAGAGCGGCCTCGGGGAAGTCGAAGTCTACAAGCGCGCCCACGTCGACCGCAAGCTCTTCTCCAAGATCCGCAGCGACCCCGCCTACCAGCCGCGCAAGACGACCGTCGTCGCCTTCGCCCTCGCCCTGCGCCTCTCGCCCGACCAGACCGCGGCGCTGCTCGAATCCGCCGGCTACGCCCTCTCGCGCAGCGCGCCCTTCGACCTCATCGTCCGCTTCTTCCTCGAACGGAAGGTCTACGACATCCTGCAAGTCAACGACGCGCTCTACGAGTTCGGCCAGCCGCTCCTGAACGCCTGACCTCTGCCGGGCCTGCTCAGCAGAGGTCAGGCAACTTTGTCGCGAACTTTGTCGCGAGAGCTTTGTCGACATGGATTCGCCCTTTCCCACGCGGCGAGTGCGGAGCCTCGCGTTCCCAGGAGTGCCGCTGAAAATGTCGCCCGCCGGGCGACACGTCCGCCGCCGCCTTCTGCTAGGCTGGTGTCGTTTTCAAGGGGCATCGGGCCCCGCGAAAAAAACGAACAAAACACAGGAGGCAGCCATGAACAGCACCACAAACGATCGGACATCCACGCAGGACAACAACACGGACGCCGCGCAGCCGCACAACTACCGGCCCAAGCTCTCCTTCTACCACGCCAACGGCAAGGGCACCGGCAGCGCCGTGCGCTTCGAGGCCATCCCCGCCACGGGCGACCGCGACGGCGTGGTCTTCATGACCCTCGCCCAGCAGAAGAGCGTCGCCACCGGCTCCAACGAACAGGGCAACCGCCAGCACGCCACCTTCGACTGGACCAACCGCGTCACCGTCAAGCTCAACTTCGGCGACCTCTGCCAGATGATCCCCGTTCTCAAGGGCGTCTCGCCGAGCATCGCCGAGGGCAAGGGGCTCTACCACGACAGCCGGGCCACCACCACGATCATCACCCTCGCCTTCCAGACGGAGCCATGCCGCGGACACGCCCTCGAGGTCTCCCGCCGCCCCAAGGCCGGCTCGGAGCCCGCCACGCGCATCCGGATCCTCCTCAACGCCGCCGAGGCGTACGGACTCGGAACGGTCCTCGAGCAGACGCTCGGCCTGCTCGCCTTCGGCATCCCGCAGCCCTTCCGCCCCGGAGCGGCGACGCCTCCGGCGCCCGGGGACGCCGACGACGACGCGCCCGATGCGTAAGTCCAGGACTTCTTGACAGACGCGGTGTCATTGTGCTACATTGCCTGCGTCTTTTCAACAAGGCGTGATAGCCAATCGGTTAGGCAGAGGACTGCAAATCCTTTCAGAGCGGTTCGACTCCGCTTCACGCCTCCATTTTACGGCCTGCTTGCAGGCCGTTTTTCTTTAGACGTTTTTTCGCTGGATTTTTCCCGTCCCATATGCGAAAATGATCGCTCTTTTTGATTCGTTTGTCACAGAGAATGAGGAATCCATGTCTGTAAAAGTAAGAATGACACGCACGGGCGCAAACCGCGACAATTGCTTCCGAATCGTCGCGACCGACACCCGCTTCCCCCGAGACGGCCGCTTCATCGAGCTGCTGGGCTGGTATGATCCGAAGAAGACCGGCAAGAACTTCGGGATCAACGTCGAGCGCATCGAGTACTGGAAGGGCACGGGCGCCCAGCTCAGCGAGACCGTCCGCAGTCTGCTGCGCCGCGAGAAGATCGCGGCCAAGGCCGCGGAGTAGTCCCGGCGCCTCCCCGAAAGGACGCCGACCGGTGGACGGGCCCCTCCAGATCGACATCGTCACCGTCTTCCCCGACATGCTGTCCGGCTTTCTGGAGTCCAGCATGCTCAAGCGGGCCACGAAACTGGGGGCGGCGCGGTTCAATCTGGTGAATCTGCGGGACTTCGCCGAGGGCGCGAGGCGTACCACCGACGACCGGCCGTATGGCGGAGGTCCGGGGATGGTGATGCTGGCGGATCCGATCGTGAAAGCCGTGGAGTCCCTCGCCGGGACGGAGACGAAGCGGGTGATGATGACGCCCTCGGGCAAGCGGTTCGACCAGTGCGACGCGCATCGGCTTTCGCAGGAGCGGCATCTGGTCTTCGTCTGCGGCCACTACGAGTGCATCGACGACCGGGTGCGGCAGCTCCTCCAGCCGGAGGAGCTCTCGATCGGCGACTACGTGCTGACCAACGGGGTGCTGCCCGCGGCGGTCGTCATCGACGCGGTGGTCCGACTCCGGCCGGGGGTGCTCGGGGGCGAAGGCGCGACCGTGGACGAATCTTTCGAAACCGGACTGCTCGACTTCCCGCAGTTCACCCGCCCGGTGGAGTATCGGGGGCTCCGGATCCCCGAGGTGCTGCAGAGCGGAAACCACGCGGCCATCGCCGCCTGGCGGAAGGCGGAGGCGGAGCGGATCACATTGGAACGAAGGCCGGACCTCGCCGCCCGAATGGGGCTGCCGAGACCGGAACCCGAGACGAGACGAGACAAGAGGAAACGCCGCCCGAGGCGGCAGGGCAACACAACAGAGGACTTGGCGGGCCAGACGGGCCGGCCATCGGCGGAGCCCGGAGAGGGCGGCGCACAGGAGAGCAACTGACATGAGCAACGTACTGGATCAGATCGCAGCAGAAGGCATCAAGAAGGACCTCGTTCCGTTCGCCGTGGGCGACGGCGTCAAGGTCTCCATCAAAATCAAGGAAGGCGACAAGGAGCGCGTCCAGGTCTTCGCCGGCACGGTCATCGCACGCGACGGCCATGGGGCGAACGAGACCTTCACGGTCCGCCGCATCTCCTTCGGCATCGGCGTCGAGAAGGTGTTCCCCGTCCACTCCCCGTACATCGAGAAGATCGAGGTCGAGCGCTCGGCGCACGTCCGCCGCGCGAAGCTCTACTACCTGCGCGACCTCCGCGGCAAGAAGGCCCGCCTGCGCGAGAAGAAGGCCTAAGCGGGCCCGCGTCGCAGCCGACGAGAACGCCAGATGCCGGTGGCCTTGCCCATCGCATCTGGCTTTTGCGTTTCCACGTGCTCGCATTTGAAAGACAGTTCTGGGCCGCGAACCCCGGCGCGCGTCTGGCCGGAATCGACGAGGCGGGCCGTGGCCCCCTCGCCGGGCCCGTCGTCGCCGGCGCCGTCGCCATCCCCGAGGAATTGATCGAAGATCTCTGGCGGGGAGAGCTCCAGGGCGTCGCCGACAGCAAGCGCCTGACCGCCGCCGAACGCGAGCGGCTCTTCGGCCTGCTCTCCAGCCTCCCCGGCGTCGACTGGGCCGTCGGCATCGCCGAGCCCGCCGAGATCGACGCCGTGAACATCCTACGCGCCACGCATCGCGCCATGGCGCGAGCCGCCGCCGCGCTCCCCGGCGGCCTCCCGGCGCACGCGCTCGTGGACGGACTGCCCGTGCGAGGACTCCCCTGCCCTTCCACGGCGATCGTCAAAGGCGATGCCAAGAGCCTGCTCGTCGCCGCCGCCAGCATCGCGGCCAAGGTGACGCGCGACCGGATCATGGACGAACTCGATCGCCGCCACCCGGGCTACGGCTTCGCCCAGCACAAGGGCTACCCCACGCCCGAGCACCTCGCCGCGCTCGTCCGCCTCGGCCCCTGCCCCGAGCACCGCCGCACCTTCGGCCCCGTCGCCGCGATCCTCCAGCCATCGCTTTTCTTGTGATCTTGCCGATTCCGGGCCGGTCTGGTATCCTAGCGGCCATCATCAGGAGAGATCGTCCATGCCCCAGCCTGAAAACGCCCCCTACTCCCCCGCGTCCTACGCCAAGGCCTGCGAGATCCTCGGCGAGTCCGTCTGCCGCTCCCTTGGCCTCTTCGTCATACCCGACGATTTCCTCCTCTCCGTCGTCATCCCCGTCTTCAACGAGGAGAAGACCCTCTCCGCCCTCGTCAGGGCCGTGGCGGAAGTCCCCATCCGCAAGCAGATGATCCTCGTGGACGACTGCAGCCGCGACGGCTCCTGGGCCATCATGGAGGGGATCGCCGAAGCCTACAAGGCGGACGCCTTCAACGCCGTCACGCTCTTCCGCCACGAGGTCAACATGGGCAAGGGCGCCGCGCTGCGCACCGGTTTCGCCGGCGCCACCGGCGATGTCGTCGTCGTGCAGGACGCCGACCTCGAGTACAATCCCGGCGAGTACCCCAAGCTGCTCAAGCCCATCATCGAAGGCAAGGCGGACGTCGTGTACGGCAGCCGATTCCTGGGCGACAGCGCGCACCGCGTGCTCTACTACTGGCACTCCGTGGGCAACCGGTTCCTCACCATGCTCTCGAACGCCTTCACGAACCTCAACCTCACGGACATGGAAACATGCTACAAGCTCTTCCGCCGCGAGTGCCTGATGGAGATCCTGCCCAGCCTCCGGCAAAACCGCTTCGGCTTCGAGCCCGAAGTGACGGCCTACGTCGCCCGGCGCGGCTTCCGCATCTACGAGATGGGCATCAGCTATTCCGGCCGCACCTACAAGGAGGGCAAGAAGATCGGCTGGAAGGACGGCGTCCGCGCCATCTACTGCATCCTGAAATACGGCCTGACCTGATTCCCCGGACCGGAGGACGGCGACGCGTCGCCTGAACACGAATCAACCTCACGAGAAACACTGCCAATGATGGATTTCAAAGTCGATCGCGAAAAATGCATGGGTTGCGGAGCCTGCGTCGAGGACTGTCCGACGGAGGCCATCACGATGGTCGCCGGCGCGCCCGCCGTGGCCGAAGCCGGCGAGCGCAAGTGCCTGGGCTGCCAGCACTGCGTCGCCGTCTGCCCCGTCGGCGCCGTCGAAGTCTGCGGCGTGGGCGCGCAGGACTGCCTGTCGGAAGGCGAGCTTCCAACGCACGCGGAGATGGCGGCGCTCATCAAGTTCCGCCGCTCCTGCCGCAACTACCACCGCCAGAACGTGGCGCCCTGGAAGATCGACGCGCTGCTCGACGCGCTCCAGTCCTCGCCCACGGGCTGCAACAGCCGGGCGATGCACTTCTCCGTCGTGGACGACCTCGACGCGATGGACGTCATCCGCGCGAAGTTCATCCAGAGGGTCCTGGGGGCGATGAACGACGGCACGCTGCCGCCGGCGATGAAGAACACGCTGCTGTACCGGCCGATGATGGAGCGGGGCGAGGATCCGCTGCTCTGCAGCGCGCCTCACATGATCGTGGCCGCGCCGCACGACAAGGCGCCCTGCTCGGCCTTCGATCCCGTGATCGCGTTGACGACGTTCGACCTCATGGCGCAAAGCCTCGGGCTCGGCACGCTCTGGTGCGAGTTCGGCAGGATGGTCATGAACCAGCTCTTCCCCGAGGCGAAGGAACTGCTGGGCATCCCGAAGAACCACCATCTGGGCGCCCTCATGCTCTTCGGCGAGCCGGCGGTGGAGTATCCCAGAGCCACGCGCCCCAGACCCTTCGGCCTGGCGCGGATCTCCTCGATCCAGGATCGCTGAGGACATCGCAGAATCCTGCCTGCAAGCCCCCCGTGGCAAGGTTCGTACGGCGCCACCTCGCGCAGGCGCGAGGCCACAACGGAGTCCTGCCAGCAAGCCCCCCGTGGCTTGCTGGTCTCAAGCGTCCTTGCCGCGCCAGGCGAACAGCAGGGTGCCGATCACGCCGAAGGCGAAGGCGACCTGGAGATTGAGCTCGGGCGAAATGCCCCACAGCAGCGCGCCGCCGAAGGCCGCGAACGCGACGAGGACGTCGCGGACCAGGTAGTAGAGCCCAAACATCGAGGCCTTGCGCCCCTCCGGCGCGAGGTCCATGATCAGCGCCTTGCGCGTGGGCTCGCCGAACTCCTTCAAGCCGCGCAGCACGAACACGGCCGTGAGCGGAGCCAGCGAATGCGCGTGCATCAGCGCCAGCGGGAAGAGCGTGAAGAAGACGAACGTCATCAGCACGAACGGCTTCTTGCCGAAGCGGTCGGCCATGTACGCGACGGGGATGTAGACGAGCACCGCGGTGATGTTCTCCAGCGCCGAGAGCCAGCCGAAGGCGAATTCCGAAACGGGCCGGTTGATCACCTTGACCGCCCAGATCACCACGAAGGCGTCGGGGATGCGCTCGCAGAAGCGGATCAGGATGTCCGAGAAGAGCAGGTTGCGAAGCGAAACGGGCATCTCGCGCCAGAGCCGCAGCGGATTGGGCTCCGGCTCGCGCCGGTCGTCGGCGTCGTCCTTGATCATCACCTGCTGCAGCACCGCGGCGGCGATGGCGAGCGCGAGCGCGCAGGCGAACGCCACGCGCACGCCCGCGGCGACGCCCCAGATCGCGATGCAGGCGCCGCCGGCGACGGGCCCGAGCATCTTCGGCAGCCGCCGCACGAGCGAGAGAACGGAGACGCCCATCGCCCGGCGGTTCTTCGGCACGGCCTTCGAAAGCAGGTCCATCGTCGCGGGCAGCGACAGCGCCGTCCAGGAGATGAACAGCGCGGCCCCCAGCAGCACCGCCCACCAGCGCGGCACGGCGATGACGACGCCGTAGCCGATCATGGAGACGGCGTTGAAGACGAGCAGCGCGCGCTTCGTTCCGAGCCGGTCGCTGATGTAGCCGCCCGGGAACGAGTAGAGCGCGGAAAGCAGATCGTCCATGCCCGCGAGCAGGCCGATGGCCAGCACGGCGGTGGCCTCGGGCGCCAGCTCCTGCAGATACAGCGGCAGAAAGCGCTCGGCCATGTGCTCGCCCATGCCCACGAGCACCACCATGCCCATCAGCCCCAGCACGCTGCGACTGCGGAACAGGCCGCCCGCCGCGTTCTTACCGTCACCGTTTTCGCTCATCGGCTCCTCCTTGACATGCGCGTCTCGCCCCGGCTACTCGCCGAGGATCTTTTCCTGGGCGAACGCCTCGACGCTCTTCTGCCCGGCGGCCGCCTTCTCGGCGAGAGCCTTGCGCTGCCGCTCCGACAGCGGAACCGCGAGCCGGGTCGTTCCGGGCAAGTCGTCCCAGCGGACGTTGCTCGCG
This sequence comes from Lentisphaerota bacterium, assembly GCA_012514445.1. Lineage (GTDB taxonomy): Bacteria > Verrucomicrobiota > Kiritimatiellia > RFP12 > UBA3636 > JAAZAI01. Next base: position 1,325 of record JAAZAI010000472.1, on the reverse strand, counting down.
GCGATGGCGTCTTCCGACACGCCGAAGGCGCGCAGGATGCCGGAGGCCATCATCTTGTTGCCGGCGAAAGCCATGTGGACGCCGTCGGACGTGAACCGGGCTCCCTGCTTGACGCCGTCGTGCATGTCGGCGCTCAGATCCGCCAGCGGGTAGCCGCGCTCCTTGGCGAGTTGGCGGAGGAAGTCGTTGTAGGGCGCCAGCTTCACGTTGTTCGCCGCCGCGGGATCCTCCGTGATCATCGTGGCGGTGAGGACCACGACCTTGATGCCGGCGGCGTCCACCTTGTCCACGAGCGCCGTGATGTTGGTCATGTAGGCGTCGAGGGGAACGCCGTTGGCGCCATGCCAGACGTCGTTGACGCCGCAGGAGAGCGTCATCCATTGCGGCTGCTTCGCGATGACGTCTTTGTCGACGCGCGCGAGCATGTTGTTGGACTTGTGCCCGGAGATGCCGGCGGCGATGGGCCGGGCCTCGACGCCCGCGGCCTTGAGCCCGTCGATGACGAGGTGGATGTAGCCGCCCGGCCCGTTGTTGCCCTGCTGGGTGATGGAGTCGCCGAGGAAGGCGATGGCGTCGCCGCTCTTGACGGCGACGTCCCCGCAAGCCGCGGAGACGCAGGAGAGGATGGCGAGGAAGGCCAGACGCGATGCAGTTTTTTTCATGGGATGTCTTTCGGGTTCAGGCGTCGCGGCAGACGCGCCGCGTCGCAGGGTTGAAGGCGATGATTCTACTCCAAACGCCGCTCGCATTCAAGCCGCCCCAACCTCGACAAATGAGGCCAAATCCGCTGTTGAACCAAACACGCATGCCCTGTAGAATATCCCGCATGACGACCCAAACAGCGACCCTCTCCATTCACGGCGGCGACGTCCTTGTCGTCCCCCTCGGGGACAACCTCTTCCGGACCCTCCGCGAGGCCCATGTCTTCATCCCCACCATCTGCGGCGGCAACGGCTTCTGCGGGCAGTGCAAGATCAAGGTGCTCCAGGGCGCCGACACCCCGCCGACCGACAAGGAGCTGCGCAAGCTCTCCGCGGAGGAGATCGCCGCCGGCTGGCGCCTCTCCTGCCAAATCCCCGTGCGGGGCGACATGACGATCGAGCTGCCGGAAGCCACCCGCGACGTGCGTCTCTACTCCTCCAAGGTCTCCGCCCTGGAGATGAAGAACCACGACATGCGGCGCGTGCGACTCGAGCTCGAAACGCCGCCCGCCATCCGCTTCCTGCCCGGCGCGTTCATCCTCGTCGACATCCCGCCCGCCCCCGGCGCCCCGCGCGGCGTCACACGCACCTATTCGATCGCCACGCCCCCCTCGCTCGAGACGG
>JAAZAI010000471.1 GCA_012514445.1 Lentisphaerota bacterium | reverse complement strand
CGCCCAGTTGACGCGTCAAGACACTGGCAAATCACGTTTTCCCGCGCAAGTCGGCTCCCGATGGCTCCGGCTGGCCCCGGGGCGTCCATGCGTCACAACTCGCGACTCCCAGAAACTGACCGGGTACTGGCCCCCTGAAGAAATGCGTTGACAGCAAAGCCGCTTATGGCGTTTAATCCTTCTTTGTCCTTGTCGGCAACGACGATGTTCTTCATTTGGTCAAGCTATCGGTATTTCATTCCCATGTACAAAAGTCAATCAGATGAACACGCGACGCAGCAAGTCGATCTCTGTCGACGTCTGCGCGAAGCCATCATCCTGGGCCATCTGGAGCACGGGCAGCGCATCACCGAAAAGTACATTTCCGAGATGATGGATGTCAAGCGAGGACCTGCGCGCGAAAGCCTCCTCATCCTCGAAGGGCAGGGTCTCGTGCGCAAAGTCCCGTCGCTCGGCTACTTCGTGGAAAGCAACTCCGACGATGAGATCCGGGACGTCTACGCCGTTCGGGTCGCGCTGGAGACGATCGCCATCCGGCGCGCCGCTGAAAACGCCCGGCGAGAAGATTTGGTCCGGTTCCAGTTGATCTGCGAGGGCATGCGCAAGGCCGTCGAACGCGGCGACACGGCCGAACGCGTCCGCGAGGACCTGAACTTCCACGCCGAGATCGTCCACGCCTCGGGAAGCCGCGTCCTCCAGCGGGCCTATTCGACGCTGCCTCGCCCGTTCTACGGCCCGATCGATCTGCCGCGCAAGAAGGCGGACCGGGTGATGCAGCAGCACGAGGCGATCATCAAGGCGATCGGCGACCGCGATCCGGACCGGGCCGCCGAGATTCTCGCCCTGCACATTTCGGAACACGACAAGAGCGCCAATGCCGGTCACGATTCCGCCAAGAACGGCTGATTGCCGCGGACCTCGCCCCGCACTTCAAACCAGGCCTGGATGTCGCCCCACGCTTGAATCCTAATCTTTTTTCATCCTTTTTTCCGCTTTTTTGTCAACGCTGTCAACACGTTCAACGGACACCCCTCCTTGTCAAAGGTCCCGCCAACGGCGAGGTGGATGAAAGGACAAGACGTAATCCATGAAAACGAAGAACTCCCTCCCCCACTTGAAGACGGCCCTGCCCTGCCTGCTCGCCTTGTCCGCCGTGATCGCGCGCGGCGTGACCTACGAAGAGATCGTCCGCGCGCAGCGGCTTCGTCTCCAGAAGCCCGACACCTACAAGGAGGAACTCGCCAAGGAGCGCGCCGCGAAGACCCCGGCTGCGGGGTCGGCTTCTGCGGACCGGCTCTCCAAGGAGATGTTCAAGGCCGGCGGGTCCGTCTTCTGGCCCCACTACCTCGGCCAGGGCACCGTCTACACGCGCGGGGTCGCGGACATGCCGCTCGCCGAGAACTCCGACCGGATCGCGAAATACATGAAGGCGATGCCGGCCAAGTACAACCAGCGCGGCGTCGTCACCTCCGTCAACGCCACTTTCTTCAACCTGCCGATCTACGTCGTCGATTCCTCCGACCCCGCCACGCCCAGAACGCGGGTCCACTTCAGCGGCATCGCCTCGCGCCGTCCCTACGGGAAGATGAACGAAATCCTCTACCCCGAGGAGGGAGTTCCCATGCCGGCCTATGCCAAGGCCGCCAATCCGCAGCGCGCCGGCGACTCCGCCATGGCCATCTACGACCTGCATACCGGGATCTTCCGCGAATACTTCCTCATCCTCAAGAACGAGGACGGAAGCTGGGGCGGCAACTACGGCGGCTGGTCGAAGGACATGTTCGACCTGCCCCGGAAGAACTACGCCATGCAGCACATCGAGGGCACGGACTTCGTCGTCGGCATGATCGGCGGTCTCGCACAGGTCGGCATCGAGGAGGCGCGGCGCGGCGTCGTCAACCACGCGATCTGCTTCACGGCCGCCAATGCGCGCCGGGGCGTCTTCTCGTGGCCCGCGAAGGGCGGCGACGGCACGGACGACAGCCCAGACGCCCCCGCGCAGGGCCAGTGGTTCCGCCTGCCACCGGATCTTGACTTGGACGAACTGAATCTCGGCCCCTTCACGCGACTGCTCGCGGAGACCGTGCAGAAATGGGGCGGCTTCGCCTCCGACAAGAACCTCTTCTGCCATGCGTTCAACTGCGAACCCGGATTCCAGGAGGAGGCCCGAACAGGGCAGGACCCCTGGACACAAGGCGGCGACCTTTTCAAGAAGTACAAAGGCAAGCTCGGAGTCATCAACGACTTCCCCTGGGAACTGACCGAATGGGCCCCCGTGGACTGGGGAAAGCCCGAAAAATAGACGGAAGGAACAACGCGACATGAAGACACGCACAGCCCCCTCCTGCGCTTCCATTCACCCGTTCTGGATGCCCGCCGCACTGGCTGCGATGCTCGCCGGGCTCTCGTTCGCCGCTGGAGAAAAAACGGCGCCGGCGGAAAGCCCGACCGGCGTGACCCTGACGGTGCCACCCCTCAAGGCTCAATATTTCACCGATCCGCGCATGCAGGTCGACTTCAAGTACCGCGTGACGAAGCCTCGGGACGTCGGCACCGCCGAAGTCGCCCTCTTCAACGTGGACTCGGGCGAACGCTTCACCAAGACGTTCACGATCCCGCTCTCCCTCGGGGATCACCAGCACTGGGCGGCCTGGGGCGGCGACAAGGGCCCCTGGACCTCGTCCACGGATTCCGAGCTCGATCTGCTGCTCGCCGGCGAGCTGGCCTCCGACGATCCGGTTCCCGACGGCTATTACATACCCCAGGTGACGATCAAGGGGCGCGACGGCGCCGTGCTGGCCGAGCAGAAGCACTCGAGCGACGAGATCAACTTCATGCGCGCCACCGGGAAGATCTCGCGCAAGCTCAGCCGCGATGGCGTCGTCGCCAAGGCCGACGAAATCCGCAAATGGCTCGGCGAGCTGAAGGCGCTCGAGGCGAAGGCCCGCGAGGCCGGCGCCGACACGTCGCTGCCGGGGCTCATGATCACCGCGATGGAGAAGACCGTCGAGATGCTGCCGGGGCACATTGGCGGCCTGTGGTACGATCTCGTCATCGACAACCACGCGTACTGCGAAAGGCAGGCGCCCCGCACCCGCGCGCAGCTCCAGGCGCTGCTCCAGGATCCCGCTTCGGGACGATCCATCGACATCTTCCCGCGTCCGAAGGAACGGCTGAGCTTCAAGGACGGCTATTTCCACGATGGCGACCAGCCGGTGTTCATGATGGGGCAATGCCTCTTCGCGCTGTGGCCGGACCTCGAACAGATGCGCAAGATGAACTTCAACCTGGTCCACATCGGGGCCAACCCCCTCTGCCTCTTTCCCGATGCCGGCGAGGATCTCGCGGAGGCCAGCGCCCGCTCGCGCGTCAGCATGGCGGATCCTGTCGGCGACTTCCCCGGCGGCGACCTGCTCGGCGGAAGCGGCCGCGAAGCCGAGTTGGAGGCGCTGCTGCAATCCGACGACGCCTCGACCGACAAACCGCAGCCGGCGTCGTCCGCGCCGGCCCTCCCGCCCGGCGAGATCGTCATCCCGGAACCGTCCGGAAAGCTGCTGGTGGCCGACTACAACGATCCGGACCTGACCGTGCGCCGCTTTCTGGACCGCTGCCTGGAGCTGGGCATCAAAGTGGACCTCGGCCTGAACATGCACCCCTTGCCCAACTGGTTTTACGAGCAGAATCCGGGGGCGCGCCTCCGGGGGTACAGCGTCGCGGGCTTCATCCCCTTCGACATCGAGCATCCCGCTTCGCGGGCGTTCACGGAGCGTTTCCTCGACGCGGCCATGAAGGAGGTGGCCAACCACCCCGCGCTCAACAGCATCTGGCTGGCGAACGAGCCCACGTATTACAACATCGGCCCCTTGAGCGCCGCGCTGTTCCGCCAGGCGATGCGGGACAAGTACGAAACCATCGAGGCGCTCAACAAGGCCTTGGAGACCGAGTACGCGGATTTCGAGGCGATCGAGCCGCCGTCCATCGGCGCCAGCAGCCGTGTCGGCGTGGAATACTGGTGGTTCAACCTCAACCGCCTCACGGAATACTTCAAGTTCATGCAGCGGTGCGTGCGCAAATACGACAAGACCGTCAACACCTGCTTCAAGCTCAACAACCTCCAGATGGGCTGGTACTGCCCCCCGCAGAACGTGGACCAGGAGGGCGTCACCGACATCAGCGAGATCGTCGGCATGGACTCCGGCACCTATCCCTTCGCCAAGCCCTACTACGACTGGCTGCGCAGCCTTTCGCCCGAGAAGCCGATGGTCAATCTTGAGTTCAAGGGGGGGCGGGCGACGCACGCAACTGGACATCTGGAAGGCGGCGCTTTCGCTCGGACACGCGGGCATCGACTGGTGGTGCTGGCACCCGAAACCGACCTTTTCCCGCGCGATGTGCGACACCGTGGCCCTGCATGAAGGGTCGCTCGCCATGTACAACATCCAGCGCAATTTCGACGTCGTCCGGGCCTTCCACAATTTTCCCCGATCCCCGTTCGTCGTGCTCTATCCCGACCCCGTCCTGCCGCGCGCCTGGCACTATTTCCAGGCGCACACCCCGACCGTCAACGCGCTCAAATACATGGGCCATGCCGTCGACTACGCCACCGAAAAGCGCATCGCCGCCGGCCGCCTCGACGAGATGCAGTACGACATCATCGTGCTGCCCGCCGCGAACTACATCAAGGACGAGACGTTCGCGCGCGTCGGCGCCTTCGTCGAGCGCGGCGGCAAGGCCGTCGTCGTCGGCGACCTGCCGACCCTCGACCCCATGGGCAACCCGCGCGACCTCGGCTGGCTGAAGGCGCCCGCGGACGCGAAGCCCGCGCTGCCGGACTGCACCAACGGCGTCGTCTTCGCCCATGGCAAGGGGACGGTGTGGATCCTGCCCAAGGAGGAGGAGAAGGTCATCCAGTCCCGCCTCGAGGCCATCGCCGCGCAGGTGCTGCCGCCCCTGCCCGTCGTGATCCGGGACGAGGTCGAATTCCGCACCATTCCCTGGAAAAACGAACGGGGCGAAGCGGCGTACGTCACGTTCATCCTGAACGAATGGTCGCACGGCGCCGACCGTCCGATCCAGGCCGACTTCCGCGTCCCCGTGCGGGAGGCCGTCGATCTGATGACCGGCGAGCCGGTCGACGTGACGCGCATCGCCATGCCCCCGCTCAGCGCCCGACTGATCCGGTGGACGCCCGCCGAATGACCGTTGATGCCCCGAAGTCAGGAGTTCGAATACCGTGAAACCCATCTCCTTGTCGCGTCGTCGCGCTCGACAGGGTAGACGAAGTCAGGAGTTCGAATACCGTGAAACCCATCTCCCTCCCCGAACCCGCCGCCAAAACCCTGTTCATCCTCCTCGCCTGCCTGTCGCTGGTCCCCGGCGTCACCCCGGCCATCGCGCTTTTCGCCGGGATCG
>JAAZAI010000470.1 GCA_012514445.1 Lentisphaerota bacterium | reverse complement strand
TTGATAAAAAGTAAGTATAGGAAAACGCCGTTACTTTTTCACCCATCAAGTGAAGCGCCGGTTTTGCGCAAGCAGATTCCCGTCAACGACTTGCCAATGAAACCCCCGTTCAACTGCTCCTTGTAGGCTTAACGGCATGTAGACACAAAACAGGCGAAAACAAAGCGCCTTTCGGGGTATGTGGGTATGTGGGTTTGTGGGTGTGTGGGTGCGTGAGTTGCTCCGCAACCCTCTCGACAAGCCGATTGCGAAGAAAGGTGGGGCGAAGCCGTCCCGGCGAGCCGCCGTCGAATTCGCTCCGCAGATTCCCCGGCAAATCGTTGCGAAGCGTTCCTTTGCCCCTCTGCGACCGCGCCTCCAGCGCGGTCGAATGCGGCTTGCGGGACGGCTTCGCCCCACCTCAGGGCGGGCACCTGCGCATATACCCACATACCCACAGATACCCACTCTGGGAAAGGGGCACCCTTTCCCACGGGGCGGGTGCGGAGCCCCGCGTTCCCAGGGTGCGCTCCCCCGCTTACGCTTCGATGGCCTTCTCGATGTAGCTGCGGAGCTCGGCGACGGGGAGGCGGGTCTGCTCCATGGAGTCGCGCAGGCGGATCGTCACGGTGTCGTTTTCGAGGGTGTCGAAATCGACCGTCACGCAGAAGGGCGTGCCGACTTCGTCCTGGCGGCGGTAGCGGCGGCCGATGGCGCCCGACTCGTCCCAGAAGCAGTTCCAGTGGCGGCTGAGACCCTTGAACACGGCGCGCGCCTTCTCGTAGAGCTCGGGCTTGTTCTTGACGAGCGGGAAGACGGCGACCTTGATCGGGGCGATGGCCGGGTGGAAGTGCATGACCGTGCGAACGTCGGGGTTGCCCTTGCCGTCGACGAGCTGCTGCTCCTCGTAGGCATTGCAGATGAGGGCGAGCGCGAGGCGGTCGGTGCCGGCGGAAGGCTCGACGACGTGGGGGATGTAGCGGCCTTCGAAGAGATGGTCGCAGAAGGCGGCGGCGTCTTCGGCCGTCTTGCCGCGCGCGGTCCAAGCCGCGACGGTCTTCGCCTTGAAGGCGTCCTTCGCGTCCGCGTCGAGCTTGGCGACGGCGAGGCGCAGCGTGTCGTCCATCACGAGCATGCTCTTGCCGGAGAACGTCTGGTGCTGCGTGAGGTCGAAGTCCGAGCGGGCGGCGATGCCTTCGAGCTCCTGGACGCCGAACGGGAATGCGTACTCGATGTCGACGCAGGCGCGGGCGTAGTGGGCGAGTTCCTTCTCGGTCTGCCAGTACTCCACGAGGGAATCGCCGGGCAGGCCGATCGAGCGGTACCAGCTCAGGCGCTGCTCGACCCAATACTTGTGCCAGACTTCCCAGCCCCAGTTCTCCTGAGGCGGGCCGGCGAGGTCCGGGTTGTCCGCCAGGGTGGCGACCTTGCCGCAGATGATCTCGACGGCCTCGTCGGGACGGATGAAGAACTCCAGCTCCATCTGCTCGAACTCGCGAGAGCGGAAGGTGAAGTTGCGGGGGTTGATCTCGTTGCGGAAGCTCTTGCCGGACTGCGCCACGCCGAACGGGACGGACTTGCGAGAGGTCGGGGCGATGTTGAGGAACTGCGCGAAGATCGCCTGGGCCGTCTCGGGGCGGAGGTAGGAGACGGAGGAGTCGTCCTCGACGGGTCCGACGTACGTCTTGAACATGAGGTTGAAGGCGCGCGGCTCGGTGAGGTTCTTGGAGCCGCAGGCGGTGCAGGCGACGCCCTCGGGCAGCTTCCAGTTCTTGCCGTCGGGGATCAGCTTCTGCCCCTGCTCCTCGCAGAGCTGGTCGGCGCGGTAGCGCTTCTTGCAGTCCTTGCAGTCGACCATGGGGTCGGCAAAGCCGCCGAGGTGGCCGGAGGCCTCCCAGATGCGCGGGTGCATGATGATCGTGGCGTCGAGGCCGACGACGTCCTCACGGCCGTGGACGGTGAAGCGCCACCAGGCGTCGCGGACGTTGCGCTTGAGCTCGGAGCCCATCGGGCCGTAGTCCCAGAAGCCGTTGATGCCGCCGTAGATTTCGGAGCTGGGGAAGATGAAGCCGCGGCGCTTGCACAGCGAGACGATGGCTTCGAGGTTGTTCACGGGTGCGGTTTTCTCGTTCATGGGGTCTTGTTGTAAACGTCCTGTTTTTCCGTGGATTCAGCCGTCGGCGGGGGTGGCGGCGGCGGCTGGGGCGCCGGGCTCGAAGGCGGCGGAGGCGGGGGTGGTGGCGGAGGCGGAGCGTCGCCGCGCTCTTCGGGCGTGCGGATGCGGCCGTGGTTCACGATGTCCTCGGCGACGTCGCCGGAGACCGTCTCCTTCTCGATGAGCTCCTTCACCAGCATCTCGACGGCGTCGCGGTGCTTGTCGAGGAGCTCGCGCGCCTGGTCGTGCGCCTCGCGCAGCAAGCGGGAGACCTCGGCGTCGATCGTCTGGGCGGTCTTCTCGCTGTAGTCCTGCGAGCGGCTGACCTCGCGGCCGAGGAACATGAGCTCCTCGTTGTTGCCGAAGGTGCGGGGCCCGAGCGCCTCGCTCATGCCCCAGTCGCAGACCATCGAGCGGGCGAGATGCGTCGCCTGCAGCAGGTCCTGCCGCGCGCCGGTGCTGACGTCCGGCAGGAAGAGCTCCTCGGCGACGCGGCCGCCCATGCTGATGACGAGATCCGCCTTGAGATAGGCGGTGGTGATGCTCAGGCGGTCCTTCTTGGGAAGAAACATCGTGCTGCCGAGAGACATCCCGCGGGGGATGATCGTGATCTTGTGGAGCGGGTCGGCCGAGGGCATGAGCACGGTGAGGATCGCATGGCCCGCCTCGTGGTAGGCCGTGAGCTTCTTCTGCTCGTCGTCGATCTTGCGGCTGCGCCGCTCCTTGCCCCACATGACCTTGTCGCGCGCCTCCTCGAGGTCGTCCATGTCGACGCCCTCCTTTCCGCGGCGGGTGGCGACGAGGGCGGCCTCGTTGATCAGGTTCGCGAGATCGGCGCCGGAGAAGCCGGGCGTGCCGCGGGCGACCTTCGTCAGATCCACGCCGCCGGCGAGCTTGATCTTTCGGGCGTGCACGGCGAGGATGTCGGCGCGACCCTCCATCGTGGGCAGGTCGATGACGATCTGGCGGTCG
>JAAZAI010000469.1 GCA_012514445.1 Lentisphaerota bacterium | reverse complement strand
GTCGGCCGCGTCGTCCCGAACAAGCGCCACGACAAGCTGCTGCAGGTCTTTCACGATTTCCAGCACGACGTCGAGCCGCGATCGCGCCTCGTCATCGCCGGCTCCTCGAGCGGCCAGGAGGCTTACAAGTCGCTCCTGCTCGGCTCCGTCCACACGCTGGAGCTTAAGCGCGTGCTGATGACGGAGTTCATCTCCGCCGCGGAGTTGAACGCCTGCTACGCGACGGCCTCGGCGTTCGTCTGCATGAGCGAGCACGAAGGCTTCTGCGCGCCGCTGCTCGAGGCGATGGCGTGGGATGTGCCGGTCTTCGCCGACGCGCAGGCGGCGATTCCCGAGACGCTCGCCGGCGCGGGCGTCCTCTTCCACGGTGCGGACTCCGCCACGATCGCCGAGACGATCGGCAAGGTCGCCCGCGATCCCGCGCTCCGCGCCGCCGTCCTCGCCAGGCAGCGCCAGCGCCTCGACGCCTACCGGCGCCGCGACGTCTGGGCTGAGATCCAGTCGCTGCTGCCGCTGTAAGCAGTTCAACCGTGCGTTTTAAATTCGTCGGGTTCCGTTGGGTTTTACGGTTTGCTTTTCCGGTGCGCCCATACTACAATATTTTGCCATTTGAAACGGAGACAAAATGGAATACATTCTGCTCGTCATCGGCGCTGTTTTCGTCAACAACTTCGTCCTGTCCCGCTTTCTGGGCATCTGCCCGTTTCTGGGCGTGTCCCGGAAGATCAAGACGGCGCTGGGCATGTCGGGGGCGGTCATTTTCGTGATGACGGCCGCGTCGGCCGTCACCTGGGGTGTCCAGCATCTGATTCTGGAGCCGCTGGGCATCGGCTACATGCAGACGATCGCGTTCATTCTGGTGATCGCGGCGTTCGTGCAGCTCCTGGACATCGTGATGAAGCGCTTCCTCCCGCCGCTGCACGCGGCGCTGGGCATCTACCTGCCGCTGATCACGACGAACTGCGCCGTGCTGGGCGTGGCCGTGATGAACGCGCGCGACGGCAGCGGGTTCGCGACGTCCGTCCTCTTCGGCTTCTCCGCGGCCGTCGGCTTCGCGATGGCGCTGCTGATCTTCGCCGGCATCCGCGAGCGTCTCGACCACGCCTACCCGCCGAAGGCCTTTCGCGGCATCGCGCTCGCGCTCGTGACGGCCGGGCTCCTCTCGCTGGCCTTCATGGGCTTCAGCGGCCTCGTCTAACGGTCAACCGCAGGACCTTCCCATGAACGAAATCTGGATCACCACGCTTGTCATCACCCTGATCGGCCTCGTCTGCGGCGTCGCGCTCGCGGTCATCGCGAAGAAGTTCGCGGTCAAGGAAGACCCGAGGGTCGCCGAGGTCGAGGCGACGCTGCCGGGCGCCAACTGCGGCGGCTGCGGCTACGCGGGCTGCGCGGCCTACGCGAAGGCGATCGTCGAGGATGGCGCGCCGATCAACAAGTGCGGACCCGGCGGAGCGAACTGCGTGGCGGCGCTGGGGCGGCTGCTCGGGCGCGAGGCCTCGGCGCCCGAGCCGGTCATGGCGTTCGTGCGCTGCGCGGGCGACCGCGCGGCTTCGCTGCGACGCAGCGAGTACAACGGCGTCACCGACTGCGCGGCGGCCCAGATCGTGGCCGGCGGCTGGAAGGAATGCCAGTACGGCTGCCTCGGCTTCGGGAGTTGCGCGCGCGCCTGCGAATACGGCGCCATCGCGATCCGCAACGGACTTGCCGTCATCGATCCCGCGCGCTGCACCGGCTGCGGCCTGTGCGTGACGAAGTGTCCGCGCAACTTGATCCTCATGGTCCCGACCCGGCACCGCATCCACGTGCGCTGCAACTCCCCCGAGAAGGGGGCCGTCGTCCGCAAGATCTGCTCCACCGGCTGCATCGGCTGCGGGCTCTGCGTCAAGGCCGAGGGCGGCGTCTCCATGCACATGGAGGGCGCGCTGGCCCGCGTCGACTACACGAAGCCCCCCGTCGAGAACGAGATCGTCGTGACGCGCTGTCCGCCCAAGAACATCGTCAAACTGCCCTAGGCCTCTTCCACATTTATGAAGACAATCAAGTCCACCCGAATGTTCGGCGGCGGCGTCCACCCGCCGGAGAAGAAGGATCTCTCCTGCAAGCCGGCGCTTGTCACGCTGCCCGTGCCGGCGATCCTGAAGGTGCCGCTCGTGCAGCATCTCGGCGCCCCGGCCAAGGCCGTCGTCGAGGTCGGCGCCCAGGTGAAGCGCGGCGACATGATCGGCGCCGCGGCGGGATTCATCTCCGCCTCGGTGCATGCGCCGACCTCCGGCGTCGTCAAGGGCTTCGAAATGCTGCCCGCCGCCGTCGGCCGCCTCGTCCAGCACTGCGTGATCGAGGCCGACGGCCTCGATGCGCGCTCGGATCTGATCCAGCCGCTGCCCGACTGGGAGTCGCGCGACGTGAAGGAACTCATCGACCGCGTTGCCGAGGCCGGCGTCGTCGGCATGGGCGGCGCCGGCTTCCCGACGCACGTCAAGATCAACCCGCCGCCGGGCAAGAGGGTCCACACGCTCATCGTCAACGGCGCGGAATGCGAACCCTACCTCACCTCCGACCACCGCATGATGCTCGAGCGCACGGCCGACGTCTGGGAGGGCATCCGCATCCTCCGCAAGATCCTCGGCGCGCAGAAGGTCTGGATCTGCATCGAGGAGAACAAACCCGACGCCATCGCCGCGTTCGCGAAGATCGACTGCGACGACGACGTCGGCGTCGCGATCCTCAAGACGTTCTATCCCCACGGCAGCGAGAAGCAGCATATCTGGGCGACGCTGGGCGTCGAAGTCCCCGCAGGCGGCCTGCCCGCCGACGTCGGCTGCGTCGTCGAGAACATCGGCACGCTCATCGCCATCCAGGAGGCCGTCGTCAAGGGCTGGCCGTCCGATTCTCGCTGCGTCACCGTGACGGGCGAGACGGTCGTGAACCCCGGGAATTTCTACGCGCGCTGCGGCACCCCCTACGCCGACCTGATCGCCGCCGCGGGCGGAACCCGCGAGAAGCCGAGGAAGATGATCGCCGGCGGCCCCATGATGGGCTTCGCCGTGGCCAACGCGCAAGTGGCGGTGACGAAGACCACCTCCGGCATCCTCGTGCTCGACGCCGCGCACGCGACCGAGTTCTCGTCGATGGCGTGCATCAGCTGCGGCCGTTGCAACCGCGCCTGCCCGCTGCGGCTGCTGCCCTCCGAGATGTCGTGCGCGATCGAGGCGGACGACATCGATACGGCGATCGACTTGCATGTGATCGACTGCTACGAGTGCGGTTGCTGCAGCTACGTCTGCCCCTCGCACCGGCCGCTGGTACAGCATTTCAGAAGAGCCAAGGGCGTGCTGGCCGCCCGAAACGCCAAGGCGCGCGCCGAGGCCCAGGCCAAAGCCCAGGAGAAGAAATCGTGAGCGACAACACCCCCGCCGTTCCCACCCCGCCTCCTGCCCCGGCTGCCGCGCCGAAGCCCGCGGCGCCGCCGCCCCCGAGACCGCTGATCCGCGAGGATCCATCGGAGATCCTCGTCACCAGCACCTCCCCGCACATCCACGACGGCTCCAGCGTGCACAAGATCATGCGCGACGTGGTGATTTCACTGCTGCCCTGCACGTTGGCCGCGATCGGTTTCTTCGGCTGGCGCGCCGCGCTGCTCGTCGCCGTCTGCGTTGCCACCTGCGTCGGGACGGAATGGCTCTGCCGCCGGCTCATGGGACGCGAGAATTCGCTCCACGACTTCAGCGCCGTCGTCACGGGGCTCCTGCTCGCGCTCACGCTGCCGGTCGGCCTGCCGATCTGGCAGGCGGTCCTCGGCTCCGTCTTCGCGATCGCCATAGCCAAGCAGCTCTACGGCGGACTGGGCTACAACCCGTTCAACCCCGCCCTCGTGGGCCGTGCCTTCCTGCTCGTCTCCTTCACCGCCACCATGACGGCGTGGACCCCGAGCACCTGGCTCGCGGGCTCCGCCGACAACGCCTTCTCGGGCGCGAAGCTGGAAAAGACCGAGGCCGTCACCTCCGCCTCCACCGGCTACGGGGCCAAGGTCGAGGCGGACGCCACGACGACCGCCACGCCGCTGGGGATCGTGAAGGAGGGGACGAAGTTCAAGGTGAAGGCCTCCGAGTCCTTCGACTACACGTCCGAGATCCGCTGGCGCCTCTTCCTCGGCAACGTGAACGGCAGCCTTGGCGAGACGTCGGCCCTCGCGATCCTCCTGGGCTTCGCCTACCTGCTCGTCCGCCGCGTGATCACCTGGCACATCACCGTGTCCTACATGGGCGCGATGGCGGTCTTCGCCCTGGGCTTGCAGGCGTTCGCGCCGTTCGTCGCGATGCCCGTGGACTTCCATCTGCTCGCCGGCGGGGCGCTCTTCGGCGCGGCGTTCATGGCGACGGACATGGTCACGTCGCCGATCACGCGCTGGGGTCACGTGGTCTTCGGCATCGGCTGCGGCGTGCTCACGATGATCATCCGCGTCGTGCCGGGCGGCGCCTATCCCGAGGGCGTCACCTTCGCGATCCTCATCATGTGCGCGCTCACGCCGCTCATCAACCGGGCGACCCGCTATCAGCGCTGGGGCATCGGCAAGCGCGCCACCGTCAGAAAGGCGGCCTCATGAAAGACTCCCTCCGACTCGTCGTCGTCGTCACCGCCGTCTGCCTGATCTCGGCGCTGCTCGTCTCCATCGCCCACGAGGTCACGCTCGAGCCCATCGCAAGGGCCGCCGAGCGCCAAAAGCTCGACGCCATCCTCGGCGTCCAGCCCGAAGGCGCCTCCGACCCCGTCTCCAACGCCGTGCAGGTTGTCGGCATGCCGGGCACCGACGGCACGACGGTCTACTACGCCACGGACAAGGGGTATGCCTTCGAGATGCTCGCCCCCAATGGCTATGCCGGCTCGATCGAGCTGATGCTCGGCTTCACGAAGGACGGCCGCTTCTGGAGCTACCGCGTGCTCTCGCACACGGAGACTCCCGGGCTCGGTGCGCATGTCGCCGGGAGCTTCCTCGACAACGTCAAGGACCGCGCGATCGCGGAGACGACTTGGAAGACGACGAAGGACGGCGGCGACATCGTCCCGATCACCTCGGCCACCATTTCATCCCGCGCGATCTGCGACGCCATCGCCCGCGGCGTCGAGGTCTACAACGCCATCCAGAAGCAGGAGGCCCGCTAGCATGAAAGTCCTGACCCTGATCAAGAACGGGATCCTCAACGAGAACCCCACCTTCCGCCTCGTCCTCGGCATGTGCCCCACGCTGGCCACGACGACCTCGATCGAGAACGGCCTGGGCATGGGCGTCGCCACGATGTCGGTCCTTGTCGCCTCCAACGCGT
>JAAZAI010000468.1 GCA_012514445.1 Lentisphaerota bacterium | reverse complement strand
GTCGCCATCGGGTCGCGGACGCAGGACAAGGCGGACACCTTTGCGGCGGCGTGGGGCGGCCTGCGCGCGCATGGCAGCTACGAGGCGCTGCTTGCCGATCCCGAGGTGGACGCGGTCTACGTGGCCACGCCGCACCCGGCCCACCCCGAGTGGGCGATCAAGGCGGCCGAGGCGGGCAAGCACCTGCTCGTGGAGAAGCCGCTGGCGATCAACGCCTATCTTGCGCAGACGATGATCGAAGCCGCCCACGAGAACCGCGTTTTCCTGATGGAGGCGTACATGTACCGCTGCCACCCGCAGACGGCGAAGCTCGTCGAGCTGATCCGCGGCGGCGTGATCGGCGACGTGTCGGTGATCCAGGCGGCCTTCGCGTTCCACGCCGGTTATTCCGCCGAGTCGCGCATCTGGAACAACGCGCTGGGCGGCGGCGGCATCCTCGACGTCGGCGGGTACACGACCTCGATCGTCCGCCTGATCGCCGGCGCGGCGGTCGGCGCGCCTTTCGCCGATCCGGTTTCCGTCACGGGCGCCGGCCGGCTGCATCCCGAGACGGGCGTGGACTGCTGGGCCGTCGGCACGATGAAGTTCGCGAGCGGAATCGTCGCGACGATCACGACGGGCGTGGGCGTCGCGATGGACAACACCTTGAGGATTTTCGGAAGCCAGGGGAGCATCCTCGTCCCCGAACCCTTCGTCTGCTCCCGCAGCGGTGCGATGAACGGACGTCTCGTCGTGCGCGTCCGCGGTCAGGAGGAGCGGATCGTCGAGATCCCCTCCGAGGTCACGAGCTACGTCTACGAGGCCGACGCATGCGGTCGCGCGATCCTCGCCGGCCGTCCTCAGGCGGAGGCGCCCGCGATGAGCTGGGACGACACGCTCGGCAATCTTCGCGCGCAGGACGCCTGGCGCGCGGCGATCGGACTGACCTACGCCAGCGAGAAGCCGGAGGCGCTCGGCGCCACGACTCCCGCCGGCCGCCCGCTCGCCCGCGCGGCCTCCGCGCCGGCGCCGGGTCTGCGGATTCCGCTCCTCGACAAGCCCCTGTCGCGCCTCGTCATGGGCGTGGACAACCAGAGCACGATGCCGCACGCGGAGGCGGTCTTCGACGACTACTTCCGTCGCGGCGGCAACGTCTTCGACACGGCGCACATCTATGGCCGCGACCGCTCCGCGCTGCTGGGGCGCTGGATCCGTTCGCGCGGCGTCCGCGACGAGGTCGTGCTGATCGCCAAGGGGGCGCACACGCCGAATTGCGATCCGGAATCCATCGGGAGGCAGCTCGACGAGCAGCTCGACTGGTTCGGTCTGGAGTCGGCGGACATCTACATGATGCACCGCGACAATCCGGCGATCCCCGTCGGCAAGTTCGTCGAGGTGCTCAACGACCTCGTGCGCGCCGGGAAGATCAAGGTCTTCGGCGGCAGCAACTGGTCGATTGACCGCGTTCGCAAGGCCAACGCCTACGCGAAGCGCAAGGGCCTGCAGGGTTTTTCGGTGCTGTCGAACAACCTCTCGCTCGCCGAGATGGTCAATCCCGTCTGGGGCGGATGCATCCACGCCCACGACGCCGCCTCGCGTGCCTTCCTCAAGAAGACGCAGATCGCGCTGCTGCCCTGGTCGAGCCAGGCGCGCGGCTTCTTCGTTCCGTCGCGGGCCCGCCCCGATCTGCGCGAAGACGAATCGCTCGTCCAGTGCTGGTACTCGGAGGACAACTTCAAGCGCCAGGCCCGGGCGATCGAGCTGGCCGGGAAGAAGGGTTGCGAGCCGATCAACATCGCGCTGGCCTGGGTGCTGCATCAGCCCTTCCCGACATTCCCGCTGATCGGCCCCCGTCAGATCGCCGAGACGCGTTCCTGTTTCGAGGCGCTGAAAGTCGCGCTCTCGCCTCGCGAGTGCAAATATCTAAACCTGGAGATCTAGCCGCATGTCCATCGTACGCCATCCCGCGAACCCCATCCTGTCCGCCAAGGACGTCCCGTTTCCCGCCAACCTCATCTTCAACGCCGGGGTCTGCAAATACCAGGGGCGCTACGTCATGGCGTTCCGCAACGACTACGGCTACGGCGAGCTGGCGCCGCGCCGCTTCACCGGCACGAACATCGGCCTCGCCTTCAGCGACGACGGCGTCCGCTGGACGCCCGCGCCCAAGCCGTGGATCGAGTGGAAGGACGCCGAAGTCTCGCGCGCCTACGATCCGCGCATCACGATCGTCGACGGGCGCATCGTCCTGTGCTTCGCCGTCGACACCGCGCACGGCGTGCGCGGCGGCATCGCCACGACGGAGGACTTCGAGCGCTGGGAGGTGCTGAGCCTCTCCGTTCCGGACAACCGCAACATGGTCGTCTTCCCGGAGAAGATCGCCGGCCGCTACTGCCGCCTCGAGCGGCCGTTCCCGGTCTACAGCCGCGGCCGCGACCGCTTCGACATCTGGTTCTCCGATTCGCCGGATCTGCGCTACTGGGGCAACACGCAGCTCGTGCTCGGGGTGGAGGACGTGCCGTACGCCAACGACAAGATCGGCCCCGCCGCGCCGCCGGTGAAGACGCCGCAAGGCTGGCTCACCACGTTCCACGCCGTGGACAAGGACGATTCCCGCGGTAAGAACGGCTGGGAGGACAAGTGGAAGAAGCGCTACCACGCGGGCATCATGCTGCTCGACCTCGAGCAGCCGTGGAAGGTGGTCGGACTCTGCCGCGAGCCGCTGCTCACGCCCGAGACCGCCTACGAGAAGGACGAGGGGTTCCGCACGAACGTGATCTTCCCCGGCGGGATGATCCTGGAGGATTCCGGCGAGGTCAAGATCTACTACGGCGCGGCCGACACCGTCGAATGCCTTGCCACGGCGCATGTCGACGACCTCGTCGCGCTCTGCAAGCCGTATTCGCGGGCATGAGGCGATTTTGTGAGTGGAGAGGTCGGCGGCAATGCTACCACCAGGAGAGCAAACGCCATGAAGATGAAATTTCCCAGGAAGTGGATTCCTCTACAAACCTTCCTCTTCGCTTTCGCCGCCGTTCGATCTGCTTCAGCCTTGACCGTTCCGGATCTGCCGCCCCCCGTGTTCGCGGACACATCCAGCAAAGTCCTCGCTCGCGGAACCGACGAGCAGAACGAGCAGATCACCGTCGTTCTGTCCAACGACGCCGTCATGT
>JAAZAI010000467.1 GCA_012514445.1 Lentisphaerota bacterium | reverse complement strand
TCGGCTCGGACATGCTCAATCTCCCGTGACGCGGATGTCGCAGTCCGGAAACATCGGATTGCGGATGCCCCGTGGGGCGCCGTCGAGCTCCAGTTTCAGCACCCGCGGCAGTCCGTCATCCGTTTTTGGGGGGAGCCCGCACAGCGTGATTAGGTCGCCTTCTTGCTTGAAGTCGAAGGCCTCGCCGGTGGCCAGCAGGCTGATCCGTTCGACGCGGTTGCCGATCCCGCAGATCTTCCGCTCGCGCCTGCGGTGCTCGTCGAACAGGCGGATGTAGACCGTGTTCCCCTTCGCGGTCGAGATTTCGCGGTCGAAGTAGTTGAAGGGATGGGGCTGTGCGCCATAGACGGCCTCGCCGTTGACGCGGAGCCAGTCGCCGACGGCCTTCAGCGTCGCCAGCGCCTCCGGCTGGAGGGTGCCGTCCGCCCGCGGGCCCACGTTGAGCAGCAGATTCCCGTTGTTGTGCGCCAGCGTCGTCAGCAGCTCCACGACCTGCGTCGGCGTCTTCCAATTCGCGTCGAACGCGTTGTAACCCCACGAGTCGTTCAGCGTGTAGCAGCTCTCCCACAGCTTGCCCGCCGCGCCGCCTGAATGCTGCTCGCAGGAAAAGACGTCGACGTCCACGCGGCACCGGCTGACGAGCAGCCCGGGCTGCAATTGCCGGATCTCGGCATGCAGGTTCTCCACCTCCCACGTCTCGGGCGGGGGACAGCCGTCGTAGAAGAGATAGTCGATCGGTCCATAGTCGGTCATCAGCTCGCGAATCTGGCGGTGCGTGCGCTCGACGAAGACCTTCCATTCCGGTGTCCCCGGCCCCTTCCGGTAATTCGGATCGCACCAGTTCATGACCGAGTAGTAGAGCCCGACCCCCAGACCGAGTTCGCGGCAGGCGCGGCAGTATTCCGCGACGAGTTCATGGCCGATGAAGTGGCCGTCGTGATGGCGGGTGGTCAGCACCACGTACTTCATGCCGCAGTCCCGGGCCAGCTCCACCCAACGGCGGGCCATGCCCGGTTCGGGATGAAAATCCTTGAGCGCCGAAAAATACTCCGGCTCGCCCATCCGCTCCTTGGCCATGAGCCACTCGCCCAGGCCATGGACGGAGTACACCCCGTAGTGGATGAACAGGCCGTAGGCCCAAGTCCGGAACTGGAGTTTCTTTTCCTCTCGGTTCATTTAAGGAGACCTCCCTCGACGCGTTGACGGCGCGACGACTGCCGGACGAACAGCGTGCCGGGCACGCGCGTCTTCCCGCCGGCGGCGTCCGGATTCATGATCCGCCTGACCAGGAGCTGATAGGCGGTTCTCGCCTCCATCTCCGGCGTGTGGGAGACGGCGCTCATGTCGTAGCCGCGGAAGAGAATTCTGTCGTCGAACGTCACGAAGGCGAGGCGGCGGTCGGCGCCGACCGCCTGATCGCGCTCATAGTCCAAAATCAGCTTCCCGATGACGTCCGAGGCGCAGAGCACCGCCGAACACCGCTTCATCGCGTCGGGCAGGATGGCGTGGACGTCCGGACGAAGGATCTCCTCGAACTCCGACGTCGAGCGCGCGTGTTCGGGATAGGGAACCTTGACAACCCATGCGTTCCCCTCGAGGCCGTACTCCTTCAGCGCGGCGTGGTAGCCCGCGATGCGCTGCCTCATCCACGCATTCGACGTCTCGTAGGCGATGAATCCGATCTTCTCGTGTCCGGATCCGACGAGGTGAGCCGTCGCCAGATGGCCCGACTGCGTTTCGTCGGACAGCACCTCGGGAAAGGCGCCATGCAGATCGCCGACGACGACAACGGGCAGCGCTGTCTTCGTGAAGATGCGCGACACGCGGGCCTTGTCGCAGTTACCATCGACAAGATGGATGATGCCCGCGACGTCGTAGCCTGCGATGTCCTCCTGATAGGGGACCAAGGTCTCGTCGGAAATCGCCCCCCGGCTTTGCTCCCGCCAATGCAGATTGTAGAAGTGCATCGGAACGCCGGCGGTCGCGCATTCCGACTCCAGCGCGTACAACTGCTTGACGTTGTCGTTGTACTTGGCATACGGATGGTCCGTCTCGA
>JAAZAI010000466.1 GCA_012514445.1 Lentisphaerota bacterium | reverse complement strand
CTAATCTTAATCTTGATCGTAATCGAGCATTTGTACGAGTCAGTTCAACCCAGTAGGCGTGGGAGTCAGTTCAGCCGAGAAATGCCGATCCCGTGCGATGAAAATGGGGTCGACAAAGCTCGCGACAAAGTTTTCGACAAAGAATAATCACGCGTAAAACCCGGAAGGGCCCAAAAAAAGAAATCGACACGCCATGAACATCGAACTCGCCCGCCCCGACGACCTGCCCGAACTGCTGGATTTCCTCTACGCCGCCTTCCGAGCCGGCAATCCCGACCATCCACGCTTCGAGGCGCTGTTTCCCGACCTCTTCGCGCCGGCGGCGGAGGCGATGGCGCGTCACCAGATCATCCGCAAAGGCGGACGCATCGTCTCCTGCGTGGGCACGTATCCGATGACGGTGCGCATCGCCGGCTGCCGCGTTCCCGCCGCCGGCCTCGGGCAGGTCTCCACCGCGCCCGACATGCAGGGCCACGGCTTCATGACGCAGCTTCTCGCGGCCGCCGCCCGCCGCATGGAGGAGGAGGGCGCCGCCGTCTCCTGGCTGGGCGGCCGCCACGACCGCTACGGACGCCACGGATGGGAGCTCGTGCAGGACGGCTACGTCTTCTCCTTCAGCGGCGGCGCCCTTCGGGCCATGGACGAAAACCTCCTCGTCTCCTCCGCGCCAGGATCCGCCGCCGAGATCTCCGAGGCGATGTTCGCGATGCGCGACGCCGCCACCGGCGTCGAGGACGCGCCAGAGTCGTATCGCATCCGCCTCGGCCGAGGCGAAGCCGAGGTCTGGACCGCCCACCGCCGGAAGACGGACGCCGTCGCCGCGTGGGCGGTCGTCCTCCCCAAGGCCCGCAGAGTCGCCGACTTCTGCGGAACGACCGACGGCGTGATCCAGATCGCCAAGAGCGCGGCCCTGCGCCACGGGAGCCTGTCGCTGCCGGCCTCCGGCGCCGACAAGGGGCTCCTGGAGCGCCTGCGCGCGGAATGCGCGTACATGCGCATCGGCTCGCAGATGCTGCGAATCGTCTCGCTCGTCAGGACTCTGGCGGCCTACCGCCCGCTCGTGGAGGCCGCGATGCCGAGCGGCTGCGGAGCGACGTTGCGCATGACGCGCGGCGAGGCGCCCGCCGAGGAGGTCGTCCTCGGCGCCGGCGGCCGGGCGATCGAACTCGACCCCAAGCGGATGGCGCGTCTGCTCTTCGGCCCCGAGCGCGCCGGCGACGTTCCCGGAGTCCCCGCGGACCTTCACTGGCTCAACGCCGTCTTCCCCATCCCCTTCACGATCCCGGAGCTCTTCCACGTCTGAACGACGGCTTCTGGCTCGTCATGACACGAGGCGAAAACCCGACATAGACGCACGGGGACGCATTTTTCTTGTTGCAATTGATCCGCAAACTGTAGTAAAACCAACTTTGTCTGAACAAGACACTACATGAAAGGTTAAACCATGGCACTCCCAAAGACCAAAGCTCAGATCATCGCAAACGTCGCCGACGCGGCGGAAATCACCAAGGCCCAGGCCAAGGCGGCAATTGACCAGCTCATCGCCGTCGCCTACAAGGGCGCGAAGGACAAGAAGGGCTTCACGATCCCCGGACTCGGCAAGCTCATCCTCGTCCAGCGCAAGGCCCGCACCGGCATCAATCCGCAGACGAAGCAGATGATGAAGTTCCCCGCCAAGAAGGTGGTGAAGTTCCGTGTCGCCAAGGCCGCGAAGGACGCCATCCTCGCGAAGTAGGACCTCGTCCTGGTTCAAAGGATTCCTGCGGTGCCCGTGAGCGGGCGCCGCTTTTTTTGCCGCGGCGCGGCGCAACAAGCGATATAGCCGCGGCGCGGCCTGATGCGCGCGCCTCGTCAATGCGTGTCGATCCGTGGCGCGGTCACGACGTTGCCGCGGTTGAGCAGAAACGCGGGATCAAGGGCGGCCTTCGTCCGGCGGACGTCCTCGACGCCGCGTTCGCCGTTGCAGGCGGCGAAGTCGGCGCGCTTTCGCTTGCCGGTGCCGTGCTCGCCGGAGTAGACGCCGCCGAGGGCCGCGGATTTCGCCACGATGGTTTCGTAGACGCGTGTGGCGTCCTCGAGCTGGCTGCGCTCGGGCATCATCGAGAAGTGCAGATGGCAGTCGCCGAGGTGCCCGAAGGCGAGGTAGTCGATGGCGTTCTCGGCAAGCAAGGCGTGGGCGAAGGCGAGAAACTCGGCGAAGCGATCCCTGGGCACGACGGTGTCCGTCATCAGCGTGAACGTTCCGCGGCGGTTCACGACTTCGAGAGAATTGGCCGGCATCGAATGGCGCGCCTCGAGGAAGAGCGAGCGGTCGCGGTCGTTGTCCAGCAGCAGGATCGCGTCCGGATCGACGCCCAGCCCGCACAGCCGCTCGAACCACGCCTCCGCGAGCGCGTCCGCCTCGGCGGCCGCGGCCGGCACCTGCAGGTACGCCGCCACGGGGTTGTCGCCGCTGAAGAAGCGGCTCTCGTGGTCCATGTACCGGCGGCAGTTGACGCCGAAGTACTCGCAGGCGGCGAGGCCCGACAGCGTGCCGCCCAGTTCGTCCTCCAGCCGGAGCCGGAAGTCGATCGCCGCCGCTTCGGAGGGCAGCGAGAAGAACAAGTCGAGGAACGTCTCCGGCTTCGGCGCCAGCCGCAGGGTCGCCGCGACGACCGCGCCGTAGATGCCTTCGGAGCCGACGACGAAATCCACGAAATCCATCGCGCCGTCCACGGCGGAGAAGGGGCCGCCGGCGTTCTTGACGTCCGGTCGAGGAAACCGCGGAACGGGAATTTCGCGCATCGCGCCGTCCGCCTCCAGGCGGAAGACGCCGTCTTGCGAAACGCACGCGCCGCGGCGCGCGGCGACGAGCGTTCCGCACGGCAGCACGACCTCGACGCGTTCGACCCAGTCGCGCGTGGCGCCGGCGGTGCCGGGCGTGAAGCCGGAGGCGTTGCAGGCGATCGAGCCGCCGACGGTGGCCTCGGCGCGGCTGGTCGGATCGACGGGGTACGCAAGGCGTCCTTCGGTCGCCGCGAGCACCGCCTTGCGCATGTCTTCGAGGAACATGCCCACCGGCGCCACGACGGTTCGCGCAGCCTCGTCAACGGCGAACGACGGCTCCTCCATCGACGCGAGCGAGACGAGGATGCCGCCTTCCGGCGTCGCGCTGCCGGTCAGGTTCGAACGACCCGAGCAGATCGTCACGGGCATGCCGCAGCGGAAGCAGGCGCGCAGGACGATGGCGACATCGCGCCGCGTGCGCGGACGGCAGACGCCCGCGGCGCTGCCGGGCAGGTGCGACTCGTCGGAGGCGAAGCCGACGACGATGTCGGGATCCGTGGCGAGGTCGAGGCCGAAAGCCTCGGCGAGAAAGCGCGAGAGCGCCTCGGCGGCGGGGACCGCGCCGCAAGTCTTGGCGAAATTCTCGATCAAGAGGTTCTCCGGCCCCGAAAGGAGATCTTGTCCATGCAGGATGTTCGTCGGATGCGCTGAATTCATGATGGCAGTATGCCTGCATTCCGCCACCGGCGTCAAGCCGTTTATGGAAAGGACCCCATCTTCCCCATCGCGGGAACGCGACGGGCGTTCCGCAAGCTCAGGGGAATCTATGACGCCTGCGGCGCCTCCGACCAATGCCGTCTCGTGGTGGGACCGGAAGGGCACCGGTTCTACGCCGATCTCGCCTGGCCGGCGATGCAAAAGGCGATGCGGCGGCGTTGACCCCGCTCCGGGGGCAGGCATCCGAGGCCCTGGCGGACCTCTTGAGAATGCAAGGGGTCCGCCACCGCAATGACAAACCGGCATCTTCGCGGCGAGCCGCGAAGATGCCGGTGAATCGCGGCCGAGAGCCGACCGGGCGCTACGGCTCCGGCGTGACTTCCGGGACGGCGGCGGCAGGCGCGGCGGCGGCAGGCGCGACGGCGGGAACGACCACGGCGGGCGCGCCCGGCGCGGGTGCATCCGGGATTTCCACGGCAGGCG
>JAAZAI010000465.1 GCA_012514445.1 Lentisphaerota bacterium | reverse complement strand
TAGTCGGTGCGGTCATGTCCCGGACGAGTTCCTTCAGCGTACACGGATCGATCCGAGGTCGATGGGCGACGCGGGTGGTCCCTGCCTTCGTCTTTTCGATGACGGTGATGGCGGTGTAGGCGCTGACATCGGAATGGAACGCGGGCGTGCCAACCATGTCCACGTACCCCTTGAGGTGGAAACTCTTCGACACGAACTGTCGCAAGGCACCTCCGTAACGGTTCTTCATCCAACGATCCGAGCAGATGAAGCCGAGGCCGCCGCCGTCCGCGAGGAGCGACAGCGAGCGTTCGATGAACGGCACGTAGAGATCCGCCCGGTCGTAGAGCGTCGCATAGCGGCGCCGGTATTCGCTCAACAGCACCTCGGGGATGGCCTCCTGCCGGAGGTAGGGCGGATTGCCGACCACATAGTCGAATTTTCGGGAAAACGCTTCGAGCAGAAAGTCGCCTTGTCGGAGCCAGGCGGCGGCCAGTGCTTCGGCGTCGCGCTCGCCAATGCCGTGAGCACGAAGGGCTTGGACGACCTTGCCCCGCGTCGAGGCAAATGCCTCCTTGTTCAGCTCCACCGCGCAGACGGCGCCCCGCAGCGTTTCAACGACGGAAACGCTCTCGGCCCCGTTGCGGCGCCAGCTCTTCAGCAACCGATCGATGGCAGGCAGCAGAAAGTCGCCTTCGCCGCATGACGGCTCCAGCAGGCTCGTCCTGGCGAGGGGCTTGTCTGCGGTGTAGCCGACCAGATCGAGAATGAAATCGACGACCTCGGCGCGCGTGTAGACCGCTCCCCGGGATTCGGCATCGGCATGCGACGCCATGTGATCGACGGCCTCTGTCAAGACCGCCAGATGCGGGCACAGCGCCGGATCGTCCAGATTGAACAAGGCGGTCTGCACAAACCCGGACGCCGAGCTAAAAGTGCGCGAGCAACTTGGATGTGCGGTGGCCTGTTTCATACGATGCCCATATCCTACCACCATTCCCAGGGTTGTTCAACACGGCGTTCATAGTCGATCTGTCGAAAAAAAGTTGGGAAATTCGGTCAGTCGCCGGAGTTGATGCAAGAAAGCTCCGTCGAGCAGGCGCGTTTCTTCCCGTTGACCGATTACATGCCTCCTTGCTTCAGACGTTGAGCTCAAGGGCCGGATTGTGCTAGAATCGCGCCTGTCACCGGGCGTGAAGGAGCAGAATGAAACCATCGGAAGTATTTGAGATCGTCAAGCAGAGTTTCAAGAACGGCAGGATGCCCCATGCCTACATCGTCTGCGGGTCGCCGCGGGGCAACGGGCTCGCGATCGCCGAGACGATTTCCTCCTTCCTCCTCTGCACCAACGACGCGAAGCGCCCCTGCCGCAAATGCGACGCCTGCCTCAATGCCCTGGCGCGCAAACACGTTGACGCCCTCTGGATCGAACCCGAGAAGAAGTCGCGCATCATCAGCGTCGACGTCATCCGCGACCAGTTGCTGCACTGGGAGGAGATGGGCTCCTACGTGGGAGGCTGGAAGATCGCCGTCGTCCTCTTCGCCGACCGGCTCAACGACAATGCGGCGAACGCCTTCCTCAAGACGCTCGAGGAGCCCGGGGAGCGCACGCTCTTCCTGCTCGTCACCGACAAGCCGGAGGCGCTGCTGCCGACCATCATCTCCCGATGCCAGCGGCTCGACCTCAACGAAGGGCGCATCCCGCCAGCGGAGCCCTGGCGCAGCCGCGTGGGCGACATCATGGCCCACCACGCCGCCACGTCTGCGCTGCGCGTCTTCGCCACGGCCGGCAAGCTCGCCGACCTCTTCGCCGAGATCAAGGAGGAGGCGGAGAAGCTCAGCAAGGAGCAGAAGCGCGAGTCCGATCTCGAGGAGGACAAGGAGACGGTGGACGCCTGGATCAGCGCGCGGTCGAAGGAGATGCGGCAGTCCGTCTTCGAGTCCATCCGCGACTGGTATCGCGACGTGCTGGTGCTCTGCGCCTGCCATGGCCCCAAGGACGGCATCCCGCTCTTCTTCGAAGAGCATCGCGCGCGCCTCGTCGCGAAGGCGGAGAAGCTGCAGACCCGCCGCGCCGTGCAGTTCATGGACTACGTGGACGAGATGGAGCGCCACATCGAGGTGCGCAACATCCGCGAGACGATCGTCTTCCCCTACTGGTTCACCTGGCTCAAGTAGCGACTAGACGTAGCCGATCTGGCGCAGCAGGAAGAAGTTCTCGTCCCAGTCCGGCTCGACCTTGACCCAGAGCTCCGCCTCCGCGGGCCCTTCGAAGAACGTTTCCAGATCCTGCTCCGCCATCCGAACGATCGAGCGCAACGTGCGGCCTTTGGGCCCCAGCACGATGCCCTTGTGGTTCGCGCGTTTGACGAAGACCGTGGCCTGCACCTTCGTGATCCCGTTGTCGCCGCGGACGATCTCATCCACCTTGACGCCGATGGAGTGGGGGAGCTCGTCGCGCAGCGTGAGGAAGAACTTCTCGCGGATGATGTCCGCCACGGCGAGCTTGCGCGGGTAGTCGGTCAGCGTCTCCGCGTCGAAGAGCATCGGGCCCGGCGGCAGGTGCGCGAAGAGCGCCTCGACGAGCGCGTCGACGCCCTCTCCGGTCTTGGCGGAGGCCTGGAACCAGACGGGCTCGGGCGGGCTCTCGACCGGCTTCTCCTTCAGGATCTCGGCCCAGAGCGCCTGGTAGCGGGCCAGCTTGCTCCCGGCGTCCGACTTGTTGAGCAGGATGAAGCAGGGCGTCTGCGAATGGGCGAGCCGCCGCATCCAGCCGTCGTCCTCGAGCTGGGGTTCCTTGGCGCCGTCCACCACGAGCAGCACGGCGTCGACGCCCTCGGCGGCGGCGCGGGCGTGCTTGTTCATGAGCGTGCAGAGCACGCTGCGGCTCTTGTGCAGCCCCGGCGTGTCGACGAGCACGAGCTGCCCGCGCGCGTCGTCGGTGAGCACGCCGCGCACGACGTTGCGCGTGGTCTGGACGACGGGGCTGACGATGCTGATCTTCTCGCCGACGATGCGGTTGACGAGCGTGGACTTTCCGGAGTTGGTCCGGCCGACGACGGCGACGATGCCGCAGTGCGGCAGCATCTTCATGAAGGCGGGGGCTGCGTCGTCCGCGGCGGGAAGGGGGTTGGCGTCTTCGGGTGTCATCGTTTTTTCCAGGAGGCGGCGTTCACGGGTTGGTTCTTGGATCGGAACTTCATTTCGAATTCCGTGATTTCGTCCTCGGCGCGTCGCAGGGGCTCGATGGACTCGAAGCGGGTGTCGGCGGCCATGACCTCGCGCATCTGCGCGAAGTAGTCGTCATGGTCGGTGGCGGCGTTGAGCGTGCCGCCGGGGCGCAAGGCCCGGTGGACTTGGTCGGCGAAGGCGGCGTTGAAGATGCGGTTCTTGAGGTGGCGTTTCTTCGGCCAGGGATCGGGGAAATACAGATGGACCGCGGCGAGCGAGGCGTCGGGGAGGCAGAACTCCAGCAGCCGCATCGCCTGGCCGCAGACGACGTTGGCGTTGGCGACGCCCGCCGTGCGGATCGCCACGTCGGTGTGCGCGGTGCGCACCTCCTCGTATTCGACGCCGAGGAAATGATGCTCGGGGTGGTTTTTGGCGCGCGCGGCGATGAACTTGCCCATGCCGCAGCCGATCTCGAGTTCCAGCGGCTTGCCGCAGGTCGCGAGCATCCGGACGAGCGCGCAGGCAGGGGATTTCGGGCATCGCGGCCGTTCGGCGTCATGCTTGCCGAGAAGCCGGAGCATGTCGATGTCGGCGATGAAGATGCGGCAGAACCCCTCCGTCAGCTCGCACGTGGGCGGGAGCCTTGGATTGAACTGGGAGGCGAGAATGCGCTTGGCGTTGCGGTCGCGGGCCATGGTGTCGTGCGGAGTCTCCGGTGCGGCGGGTTTCAGTAGAGGCCGCGGACCTTGCCCGTGGCGGTGTCGACGTCGATGCGCCGATAGGCCGGGTCGGAGGCCGTGCCGGGCATGAGCGTGATGTCCCCGGTGACGGGGACGATGAAGCCGGCGCCCTGATAGACGAGCATGTCGCGCACCGGAAGCGTCCACCCCTTCGGCCGGCCTTTCAGCGTCGGGTCGTGCGAGAGCGAATACTGGGTCTTCGCCATGCAGATGGGCAGCGCGGCCGATTCGGGATCGGCGACGATCCGGTCGAGTTTCGCGCGAGCGGCTTCGGAATAGCTCACGCCGTCCGCGCCGTACACGTCGCGCGCGATCTTGTCGATGCGCGATTCGACCGGCTCGTCGAGCGAATAGAGGGGGTGGAAGTCGTTCGGCTGCGCGGCGGCGGCCACGACGGCCTCGGCCAGTTCGCGGGCGCCTTCGCCGCCCTGGAGCCAGTGGTTGGAGACGGCGAAGAGCGCGCCCGTCTCCTCGGCGAGCCGGCGCACGGCGCGCTGCTCGGCCTTCGTGTCCGTGTGGAACGCGTTGAGGCAGACGACGGGCGTGACGCCCGCCTTGCGCACCGTTTCGATGTGCGCGCGCAGGTTCTCGCAGCCGGCTTCGACGAGGCCCACGTTCTCGCGCGTGTACGCCTCGTCGAGCTTCGCGCCCGGCTTCACCGCGGGGCCGCCGCCGTGGGATTTGAGCGCGCGGACGGTGGCGACGACGACTGCGGCGTCGGGCTTCATTCCGGAGACGCGGCACTTGATGTTCCAGAACTTCTCGAATCCGATGTCCGCCCCGAAGCCGCTTTCGGTGACGAGGTAGTCGCCGAGGAGCCCGCCGACGCGGTCCGCGATGACGGAGCTCTGGCCGACGGCGATGTTCGCGAAGGGGCCGGCGTGGACGAAGACGGGCTGGCCTTCGAGCGTCTGCATCAGCGTGGGGTTGAGGGCGCGCACCATCCACGCGGTCATCGCGCCGTCGACCTCGAGGTCGTGCGCGGTGACGGGCGCGCCGGAGCGCGACCAGGCGACGACGATGCGGGCCATGCGCCGGCGCAGGTCGGCGAGGTCGCGGGAGACGGCGAGAATGGCCATGACCTCGCTCGCGACGCTGATGTAGAACGCCGAGTCCATCTCGTAGCCGTCGCGCTCGCCGCCGCGGCCGATGACGATGTGGCGAAGCGACTGGGCGCAGAAGTCCATGGCCCAGCGCATGTTGATCTTCGCGGGGTCGATGTCGAGCCGGCGGAGGCCGCTCTTGGCGAGGCGCGCGTCGTCGTAGTTGCGCTCGTGCTGCATGCGCGCGGTGAGCGCCGTCATGCAGAGGTTGTTGGCGTTGGTCACGGCGTCGATGTCGCCGGTGAGGCCGAGCGAAAGCGGCGCAAGGGGGAGGCACTGGGCGAGGCCGCCACCGGCCGCGGAGCCCTTGATGTTGAACGTGGGGCCGCCGCTCGGCTGGCGGATGGTGCCGACCGGGTTGAGCCCGAGCTTGCCGAGGCCTTCCAGGAGACCCATCGTCGTCGTGGTCTTGCCTTCGCCGAGCGGCGTCGGCGTGATGGCCGTGACGTTGACGTACTTCGCCCGCGGCGCGGACGGCTTTTCGAGGCGGGCGAGCAGCGCGCCGGCGTCGACTTTGCCGAAGTGCCGCCCGTACTGGGCGAGTTCGTCGGGGAGGATGCCGAGGCGCGCGGCGAGTTCGGACACGGGCGCGAGATCCGCTTCTGCGGCGTCGGCGATCTGCCAGTCGGGCATCTGGGTCGGGTCGAATTTCATAGAATTTGAAATTTGAAACTTGAAATTTGGGCCTTGGAAACTTTGTCGCAAACTTTGTCGCGAGCTTTGTCGATTCCAGCAAACTCTGGGTTCAGGGTTCTTGGCCTTCTTGCGAAATGTCGGCGGGGACGCAGGCCACCTTGACCTCGTCGATATGCAGGCGCGTGCGGTGCCCGGAGCCGAGCGTCTCGACCTCGAGGTCTTTGAGCACCCAGCGGTGGTCGATCTTCTGGACGGCGCGAACCCACATCTTGCGGACCTCCCGGCCCTTCTCGTCGATCTGCGAAGCCTGCATGAGCACCTGCTGCTCGCGGTCGATCCAGAGGCGCGCCTTGGCGCAGCCCGGCAGCGGGGCGGGGGGCTCGACTTCGAGGATGTCGCAGAGGCGGCCCTTCACCTTGTCCGTGCCCGCGAGGACGGGGTTGCGCCACCAGAGGTAGTCGAGCGTCACGTCGAGCCACGTGATGTCGGTGCCGAGCACGCGCTCGTTGAGCGCGGGCGCCTCGGCCTTCGCGCGTTCGGCGCCTGTGAAGCGGCGGACGACCAGTCCGGAGGTGGGCTGGCGCTCCACCTCGATGGCCTCGACGAGCCCTCCGCCGAGGTTGTATACGTCGTACTTCGCGGCAGGAGGGTTGGCGCCCCACTGGATCGTGACGGCGAATCCGTATTTCTTGATCTGGACGCCATAGGCCTTGCGCATCGTGAGCGTGCCGTTCATGAAGAGCGGCTCCAGCGGCATGCGCGCGGCGCAGGCGTCCAGGAGCGCCCGACCGGACGCGGGCGCTTCGGCCATGGGCTCGGCGGGCTTGTCGAAGAGCGATTCGGCCGCGGCCGGTGTCCGGGCGGGCGGTTCGACCACCCAGGCGACGTCCTCCAGCGGCTGGGCGGGGATCACGCCGTCTTGCGCGACGGCGATTGCCGCGGCGGCGAGGGGCAGCGCGGCGAGTAGCGATTTGAAGTTCATGTTTTCTCCAGAAATGCGTTGCGGACGGTGCCGCTCCGTGAGGATGAAATCTGGCGCGATTCTACCAGAACGGTCCTGCGGCATCAATGATGAAGCCTGACCGAATACAGCAATTCGCAATTCGCAATATGGCCGACCCTGCTTCGCTGCGGCGTGCTCGGAGAGCCCGCCCTACCTCGTAGACTCCCCGTTTGGCGGTGATTTCTGGGCGCGATCTCCGAGCGCGCCGTTCCCTTGGTTCCCGGCATATTGCGAATTGCTGCTGCATGTCGTTCGGCGATGGTCATTCGTGGCGATTTCATGTATCATGCATCGGAAAGGAGAGCGTTCATGTCAGTGCAGGTGCTTGTCATCGGTTCCGGAGCGGCGGGTCTCAACGCCGCCGTCCAATTGCGCAACCTGGGCGTCGAGGACGTCCGCATCGCCACCGAGGGGCTTCAGATGGGCACCTCCATCAACACGGGCTCCGACAAGCAGACGTACTACAAGCTCGGGCTTGCGGGCGACGAAGCCGATTCGCCCCTGGCGCTCGCCGAGACGCTCTTCGCCGGCGGCGGCATGCATGGCGACATTGCGCTCGCCGAGGCCGCGCTCTCGGCGCGCGCGTTCTTCCACCTCGTCGAACTCGGCGTGCCGTTTCCCTGCGACGCCTTCGGCCAGTACGCCGGGTACAAGACCGACCACGATCCCGCCCGGCGGGCCACGTCGATCGGGCCCTATACCTCGCGCGAGATGTGCCGCGCGCTCATCCGCAAGGTCCAGGCGCTTGGCATCCCGGTCGAGGAGCGCCTCAACGCCGTCGAACTGCTCGCGGTCGGGGAGGGCGGCGGTCTTCGCGCCGCCGGCGCGGTCTTCGTCACGGAAGCCGGTGAATTCGAGGCTCGCATCGCGGAAAACGTCGTCTTCGCGACGGGCGGCCCCGGCGGCCTCTACGCGGCCAGCGTCTATCCGCCCGTGCATACCGGCGGCATCGGCCTGGCACTGCGCGCGGGCGCGGCAGCCTGCAACCTGCCGGAGTCGCAGTTCGGCATGGCCTCGGTGAACTTCCGGTGGAACGTCTCGGGCACGTACATGCAGTGCGTCCCGCGTTTCGTCAGCACGGCCGCGGACGGCGTCTCCGATCCGCGGGAATTCCTCGCGGACGCCATTTCCGACGCGGGGCGGCTGCATTCGCTGATCTTCCTGAAGGGATATCAGTGGCCCTTCGACGCGCGCAAGGCCGCGGGCGGGTCGTCGCTGCTCGATCTGCTCGTCCACCGCGAGACGGTGGATCGCGGCCGTCGCGTCTTCCTCGACTTCCGCGCCAATCCCGCCGGCTTCGCCTTCGCCGCGCTCGCCGACGAGGCGCGCGAGTATCTCGAAAAATCCGGCGCCCTGCAGGAAACGCCGCACGCGCGCCTTGTGGCGATGAATCCCGGCGCCGCGGCGCTGTATCGCGAGCACGGCACCGATCTGGCGACGGCTCCGCTGGAGATCGCCGTCTGCGCGCAGCACAACAACGGCGGGCTCGCGGCGAACGCCTGGTGGGAGTCGGTCTCGATCCCGCATCTCTTTCCGGTCG
>JAAZAI010000464.1 GCA_012514445.1 Lentisphaerota bacterium | reverse complement strand
GTGGGGCCGACCTCACGAGGCTTGCAAAGCAGCCTCGTGAGGTTTTTAATTCTCCAGGTTTCCACGCCAATGGAGAAAGGAGAATGGCCCCGTGGATAAGATACTACGAGATCGTCGGCTTTACCAAAAAGCCGGGCTCGAAGCCGCGATTATCTGTACTGTGGTCTGGACTGCGCGCGCGGCGACGATCCTTCCCCTGGGCGGGCTGCAGGACGTTCCGAATCCGGGAATGGTCGCCCGCGGAGCCACGGCCCCCGGGAGCGTGGTCGGAACTTTCCGGCAGGGCGCGTTCTGGAAGGCCTTCCACTGGGACGCCCGTCGGGGAATGCAGCCTTTGCCGGGCATCGGATCTGAGTACAGTCACGCCGAAGCGTGCAACAGCGCCGGACGCGTTGTCGGCCACGGATTCATCCCCAACACCCGCAGGCCGGCTCTGATATGGGAACCCGCCGGAGAGCGTTGGACGGTCGTGGAATTGCCGCAGCCCGACGGTTCGCCCATCGTGCAAAGCGCCTATCCTCGCGCGATCAACGCCGGCGGGATCATCGTGGGATCTGCGACCGATTTTCCCGGGCATCAAGGCGTTGAGCGCCCGATCGTCTGGCTCGGCGATGCCGACGGCTCTTGGCGTTTTGCTGGACTTGAAACGCTGGGTGGCAAAGGTGGGCAGGCGTTGGCCGTCAACGACGCCGGTTTGGTGGCGGGTTGGAGCCAAACCCGCAACGGAACGGCGCGCCCCTGTCTCTGGCAGCCGAAGGACGGCCGCTACGAACTCCCGCTTGAACTGCCGGATCCCGAAGGCGCTTCCGGTCCGGGCGAGGCCTTGGCGATCAACGCGCTCGGACAGGTCGTCGGTCAGGTCGGGGAACGGGCCTGCCTTTGGTCTCCCCAGGGTGGTTCCTGGAAAGGCGCGCTGCTCCCCTCGCTGCCCGGAACGTCCAGAAGCCGGGCCTCCGCCATCAACGCCCAGGGGCTGATCGCCGGTCAGATGACTTCGGCCGAAGGGGTGTCGCGGGCTTTCGTCGGCACGCTCGAAAGCGTGACCGATCTCAACCGCGTGGTCGATCCGGATGCCTCTTGGGCGCTGCATTCCGCGGAGGCGTTGACCGAGGACGGCGCTCTCGTCGGCCAGGGCGATCATCAGGGCGTTTCGACCGCCTACCGGCTGCAAATCGACGCGATCGAAAGCGCGAGCCTGCTCCGGGGAGAACGGATCGGCCGGCCAGAACCTTGGACGTTGGACTATTCCGCCAAAGAGGATCGGCTCTCCGGTTCATTCCGAACGGAGGCGCTTGCCCCCGGTAAACACGTGGCCCGCTCGCGGATCGTCCTCACGGGGCCGGACGGCAAACAATACGCCGAGGAGGAGTCGACCGCCGTGACAGCCCAGTTCAACTACACATTCCCGGAGGACGCCCCCGGAGGAACCTACCCAGTCGAATGGCAGGGGTACAACGCGGAGGGCGCCCAGGAGGCGGTCTTCGGAACCGTCTTCTATCGTCCCGGTCCTCCGGTCTGGCGCGGTTGGTCGTCGCGCTACGAAAATCTTGTTCTTCCTCCCTTCACCCCCCTGACGGTCGATCGCCGAAGCGCCGTCACCCGCATCGGCTGCTGGGGACGGGAGATGGTCTACGACCAACATCCCTTCCCGACGCGCATCGGCACCCGTCTCGCGGAGAACCTGCTGTCGGGCCCGATCCGACTGGAAGCGGAAGGACTCTCGTCGATCGCAGGCTCCCCTACCCCCTCGTCCTCCTCGCCCACGCGCATGGAAGCGCAGTCGTCTTTCGACGACGCGACCTGCACCTTCACGAACGCCGTCTGGGCCGAGTACGACGGAGTACTCTTCCACGAGGTTTCCCTCCAGGCCCGCCAACCTCTGCGCAATCTGCGCCTGGTCATTCCGATCCAGCGGCGGTGGGCGCGCTTCCTGCACTGGACCGTGGCGGGCTACGGCGAGGGCAACGGCGCCACGATGGATCTCGACAAGGACGTCGCACTGCCCTTCAAGCCCGTGGTATGGATCGGCGATTACGAACAAGGCCTGTGCTGGTTTGCGGAGCACCGCAACGAGTGGGGCAAAACCGCCAGCGGACGCCCGATCCAGGTGGTTCTGGACGAAGAGACCTGCCGTCTTGAAATCCTGCTGGGCGACCGCGTGGAGCCCGGAGAGAAGATCCGGATCGATTTCGGCCTGCTGGCCACGCCGGTCAAGCCTCTGCCGGAAAACTACCCCTTCGACATTTTTGGCGACTTCAGCAGTGAAAGACACCTGGGACGCCCCGAACTGCTGCGGGAACTGGAGGGAACGGGCGTGAAAGTGTTCACCCCGAAGCCGTGGGACTGCTTCGGCGCCGGATTCTGGGATTCGCGCCTCGACCACACCGGCGAACAACGGCTGGACGAGAAGCTTGCCGAGGCCGTGCAGACATACCGCGAGGAGCGAGGCTACGAGATCATGCCCTATTTCGGTCCTTGCGTCCTGCCGGAGGACTACCCGGAATCGGAGGCGTACCGCCAGGACTGGGAGCGGCAGCCCACCCGCCATTTCCGCTACCAGCGCCAGCGCAACGGACAGACGGTCCCATTTCTCAACTGCTGGTTCTGCCCCAACTCGGAAGCCCGGGACTTCTTCGCCTGGGGAATCGCGGACCTTTTGCGGCGCTCCCCCAAGATCGGAGGGCTCTATTTCGACTTCGGCCCCGCCCGCGCCTGTTCGAACAAACGGCACGGCTGCCAGCCCGACAGCTATGCGATCCTGGGCATGCGCCGGTTCTACCGCGCTTTGGCGGCCGAACTCCACATGGCGGGCAAACGCGACTACGCCATCGC
>JAAZAI010000463.1 GCA_012514445.1 Lentisphaerota bacterium | reverse complement strand
TTTCTCCCGAGCTTCGTAGCGGAGATTGGTCAAGGCCATGTAGTCGATCCAATCCGGGATTTCCATCTGCTCCTGTCGCCTCGCTTCAGCCGCCATCCGCTCTTCATGCTCGATGTACGTGCAATACCGTATGGCATGCTCGATTTCCGCTACAACCTCAGTCGGCAAAACCTTCGCTCCCGGAAGCGATGCGTAGGAGGTCCCAGGACGACAGAGGTGCGTCGCAAGCGGATCGCCATGCAATCGCTCCCGATCCAGCCTATCCACTTCTGAGGCGATGATCGTTTGTTGGGTCTCTGTTTCCTCAAGAAAGTCAGAGGCAGCAATCCCGATGTCGCGTGCATGGCGGAGCAAACGGAAGCGGGCGTTGTCCTGGCGCAGCAGGAGCCGTCGTTCCGCGCGCGACGTGAACATCCGATAAGGTTCGTTCGTGCCCTTTGTAACCAGATCGTCGACAAGGACGCCGATGTAGGCTTCGTCGCGGGCGAGAACAATCGGCGGAACGTCCTTCAGGAGCCGTGCCGCGTTGACCCCCGCGATGAATCCCTGCGCCGCCGCCTCTTCGTATCCCGTCGTGCCGTTCACCTGTCCGGCGAAGAAAAGTCCGTGCAGCCGTTTCGATTCCAGCGACGGGTAGAGATCCCGGGGGTCGTAGAAATCGTACTCGATCGCGTAGGCATAGGATCGGAAGACGGCGTTTTCGAGCCCAGGAACCGAATGCACCATGCGGATCTGCACCTCGCGAGGCAGGCTGCAGGAAAGCCCGTTGGGATAGGACAGATTCAAGGCGGGGTTCGCGGACTCCGGTTCAATGAAAACATGATGGCTGTCCTTGTCCGGGAACTTCACCACCTTGTCCTCGAACGAAGGACAATAGCGAGCCCCCGTGCCGACAATGTCGCCACCATAGAGAGCGGATTCCGAGAGGCTGTTCTTTACTATCGCATGCGTTTCGGCCGTCGTGTGCGTCAGAAAACAGGGCCATTGAGGCCCTCCAGAAAGCCAGCAAGGGCGGAAATGTTCCACGTGGAACAGTGGAGACCCAGCCTCCTTCGTTCCAGAAGCGCCTTGAAGCGCCCAAAAAGCGCCTTGAATAGTCTCATAATTGCCGTGAACGCCTCCAGGAGAGGTTTGTTCTCCCGGGGATTCCTTGTCCAAATGTTCCACGTGGAACAATTCCGGGTGGTTCAGACGGCGACGGCCCTCCCAGGAAAACAACGGCGGCGGCGTTTCGCCGTCCTGGCGGGTCATGGCGTCGGTGTTGATGCTGTCGGGGTCGAGCCGAGGAGGCGTTCCGGTCTTGAGCCGGGCAGAATTCATATTCAACGTCCGGAGCTGGTCGGCCAGGGCGTTTGCCGGGGGTTGTTCGTTGCCGCCGCCGGGCGTGGTCTCGTGGCCGACATGAATCGTCCCGCGCAGAAAGGTCCCGGAGGTGATAATGACGACCTTGGATGAAATGGAGCCGGATTTCAAGGTTTTCACCCCGCGTACGACATCGCCAACGAGGATGAGCGCGACAACCTCGTCCTCCAGCAGCGTGAGATTCGGCGTTCCGCGCAGCACCGTTGTCATCCGCGCCGAATAGACGTGCTTGTCGCATTGAACTCGATTCGCGCGGACCGCCGCGCCGCGTCGCGTGTTAAGCACGCGGAATTGCAGTCCGGACAAGTCGGCGCTTCGCGCCATCTCTCCGCCCAGGGCGTCGAGTTCGAAGACCAGATGCGACTTCGCGATCCCGCCGATGGA
>JAAZAI010000056.1 GCA_012514445.1 Lentisphaerota bacterium | reverse complement strand
ACGGGAAATCACGGGTGCTGCCCTTCACTTGGGAACGTCACCCTGGGAACGCGGGGCTCCGCACCCGCCATGTATGATGCACCCGCCATGAATTGGAATGCGAGTGCGGAGCCTCGCGATCCCAGCGCAACGGAATCACGATTACGGTGGTGACGTATTCGGGTGGACGCGGCGTCCTCGCTTGCCCCTGAGCATGCCGAGCCAGCGAGCCCCGGCTCTACTACCGAGTACGGGTCGGATCGCTTCCCGCTTGCCCGCCCTGTCGGTCGCGGGTAGAATACGAAGGCGTCATGAGTCACCCGAAATCATTCTTCACGCGACACCCCGCCGTCGTGCCGGTTCTTCTGGGGCTGGCGATTGTCATCGTGAGCGCCCTCGCCCTCGTCTACGCCATCGGGAGCCGCGATGCGCTCCCGCCGGCCGATGGCGACCTCGCGCTGGAGCGTCTGGAAATCCCCGACGAAGCCAACGCCTACAACGACTTCATCGCCGCCGCCGAGGCCTGTGCGCCGCCCACGCCCGCGAACCTTCTCTCCGATTATCTTTACGGAAGACCCGTCGACACCAACGCGCTCAAGGCCTTCATCGTCAGCAACGACGCATCCTACGCGCTGCTTCGACAAGGGACGGCGCGCGCCTTCTGCATCGTTCCCTGTGTCGGCATTGACGACATTCGGCAACCCTGCGTGGGAAATTGGCTCGAACTTCTTCGCGTTATCAAGGTGAAAGGAGAACTGGCCCGAGGCGAAGGCGATTATGCGGCAGCAGCGGAGACGAGCGTGGCGTTGATCCGCTTCGGAGTCCTGGTTCAGGAGCATCCTGAGACGCTGATCCAGTTTTTGATCGGGAGGGCGATTCTCGAAACGGGATTGACCGCCGGGGTCAAGCTCGCCCAAGAACCCGATGCGCCAGCCGAAGCGCTCCGCACGGTCGCCGAGGCGATGGCGCAAGTTCCGCCGCTCACCAACAGCTTCATCCGGGCCATGAAGGCGGAATACCGCCTGGGCTCCCTCGGGCTCGATGCGTACGCTGCGGGGCCCGTGCCGTCACCCTCGCGAATGTATCTGTGGCAGGAATCTCTTGAAAAAGTTGTTCGAATCGGGGGACGCCCCTTGTTGCGCTATTGCATCCAGCCGAACCGAACCAAGCGGCTTTACGCCGATCACATCCGGGACTTCATTTCGAACGCCCCTCGATCTTATGCTGACATGACCTTGACGTCCAGCCCGACGCCGTCGCGGCTGAATCGCGTGCTCCGCTACATCAGGCCGAACAGCGTCGGGGAAATGCTGTTGCAGCTCATGGATCCGGTTCTCGACGACCAACTCGGAAAGCTCTGCGTCAGCAGGAGCGACTTGGCCGCCGCGCGGCTCGTCGTCGCGCTCCAACTCCATCGGCGTGAGCACGGCACCTTCCCCGATCGGCTCGACGCGCTAGTCCCAGGCGAACTCGAGGCGGTTCCCCTCGACCCCTTCGACGGCAAGCCGTTCCGCTACGATGCGAGACGGGGAATCGTCTACTCGGTCGGGAAGAATCTGGTGGACGATGGCGGCTCCTCCCTGCGGCTGGAAGGTAGCGCATCCGATCCCGAGCCTCGCAGGCGATGGAACGCGGAGGATGCGGTCTACCGGATCGAAGCCGCCTCCGGCAAGTGAAATCCGGCGGCTTGTTCCGGGGCGCGAACGACGACCTCCTTGGATCCTTATTCCGGCCTCTGGGTGTCGCTCAAGTAGGCGAGAAGCGTGGAGCGCCGAGGTTCGTTGCGGAGCCATTCGCGGACTTCGGCGGCCTTGTCATAGGCATCGCCCAGCACGCGCCGGTAGGTTTGTTCGACGGCGGCATCGACATCGGCGCGCCGCACCGCGTTCTGCCAATGGGCCGAGACGATGTCGTGGAGATTGTCGTGGAGGTTTCGGGCCTTGATGGCGTCCCATTCGTTGCGGTCGCACCAGACGCCGCCGCAGGCGCCGCAGTAGTCGATGGAGAACGCCAAGCCGTGGCCGACGCGGTAGGGCAGCAGGAGGTGCCCGCATTGAGGGCATATCTTGGCGACGCGCGTGTCGTTCACTGAAAACTCGGCGTCGGACGCCGTTTCGGGAATGTCCTTGGGAAGCCGTTTGCGCCAGGCGTCGTACTTGGTGCGCGCAATCCAGACACCGTTGCATTCGCCGCAGATGCATCCCTCAAGATCGGGCGCGAGGACGGTCGCGTCGAGGGAGGGCGTTTTGCAGAGAGGGCATTTCATCGTGTTTTCTCCGGAGGATCTTCCTGAAATCCATGCGCCCCAGCACGAAGGCGCCGACATCATCGCCTGTCTTGACGGGCGACCGATTCATGTCCAGCAGTGTAGCAAACGCGGAAGGGGATTGGAAGCCGCTGGCGACTCCCGACAGCAATTCGCAATATGGCCATGCGAACGACCTGTGCGACAGCACGGCGATGAATTCAGCGCGAAGAAGCGGCCTCCGCCAAGGCGTCTGCCTGCGCTCCTGGCGTTGGAGGCCTCTCCTTGATGGT
>JAAZAI010000462.1 GCA_012514445.1 Lentisphaerota bacterium | reverse complement strand
TTCATA
This sequence comes from Lentisphaerota bacterium, assembly GCA_012514445.1. GTDB lineage: Bacteria > Verrucomicrobiota > Kiritimatiellia > RFP12 > UBA3636 > JAAZAI01. The sequence goes on along the minus strand of JAAZAI010000462.1, from coordinate 5,738 downwards.
CTGCCGTGGACGACGGCGCCTGCAGACAACGCAAGAATGACGGCTCGAACGGCGACGGACAGCCGCTTGAAGGCGTTGTAGGTCCGTTTGAAAGGCCCGGATCCGAACATCTGCCGCATGGTGAACAGGAGGATGACGCCGAACACGGTCATCGACAAGACGATGCCCGCCCAGTTGGGCGACAAGCCCTCCTGCGGAAGAAGCGCGTCCGTCGTCGGATCGATCTGGATGGTGTACTCGTTCATGTTCTACCTCAGCAGCAACATGACGGCATCGTTGGACAGAATGACGGTAATCTGCTCGTTCTGCTCGGCGGTTCCGCGGGCGACGACCTTGCCGATGTGTCCGAGAACACGGGGGGCGGCAGATCCGGCACGGTCAAGGCTGAAGCAGATCGAACGGCGGCGAAAGTGAAGAGGAAGGCTTGTAGAGAAGCCCGCTTCATGGAAATTTGCATCGTCATGGCATTTGCTCTCCGGGTGGTAGCATAGCCGTCAACCTCTTCATTCGCAAAGAAGGACGCATATACTTGGGAGTGAAGGAACCTCACCGAATTCGTTCCGAAGCATAGCACAGATATATTCAGGAATCGACCGATAGTTTTTCGAGCGAGTTCGGGGCGCGATTGATCCGAGATTCTGTCCAGATCGCGTGACTCGGAAAGAGGAAACAGAAAAGCCCGCGGCGGAGGACCGTCGCGGGCTTTGGAGCCGGATGTGGAGCCGGGTTGGGGGCTAGGCCTGGGCGGCAGTCTGCGCAGGGGCGGCGGGCGTCGCGGCCTTGGGCTCGTACTTTTCGTCGACCCACGCGAGGACGCACATCTCCGAGCTGTCGCTGGGACGGCGGCCGAGCTTGGTGATGCGGGTGAAGCCGCCGGGGCGGCCTTCCATCATGGGGACGACGGTCTCGAAGAGCTTCTTCACGGCGTCGGCGTCCTGCAGCAGGGAGGCTGCGCGGCGGCGGGCGTTGAAGTCGTTCTTGCGGGCGAGGGTGACCATCTTGTCGGCGAGCTGCCGGGCGACCTTGGCCTTCTGGACGGTGGTCTGGATGGACATCGCCTTGATGAGGCCGACCACGAGCATCGGGATGAGGGCCTCCCGGTGCGACTTGGATCGGCCGAACTTGGTGTTTTGTTTTCTGTGGCGCATGGAATTGGCTTTCTGTCGGGCTTAGTGCTTTTCGAGGAGTTCCGGATCGAACTTGAATCCGAGGCCGAGGCCCATTTCCTTGAGCTTGTCCTTGATCTCGTTGAGCGACTTCTTTCCGAAGTTGCGGTACTTGAGCATCTCCGCCTCGGACTTGAGGGCGAGTTCGCCGACCGTGGTGATGTTCGCGTTGTTGAGGCAGTTGGCGGCGCGGACGCTCAGCTCGATCTCGTTGACGCTCATGTTGAGCTTGCGGATGAGGGCCTCGCGCTGGTCTTCCTCGGACTCCGGGACGATCTCGTCCTCGACGACGTCCTTGTTGAAGTCCACGAAGACGTCGAGGTGGTGGCGCATGATGGCGGCGGCGGCCACGAGGGCCTCGTCCGGATCGATGCGGCCGTCCGTCGTGATCTCGAGCGTGAGCTTCTCGTAGTCCGTGTGCTGGCCGACGCGGGTGTTGCCGACGTCGAAGTTGACGCGGGTGACGGGGGAGTAGATGCGGTCGATGGGGATGATCCCGATCTCCTGCTGCTTGCCCTCCTCCCATTCCGCCGGGCAGAAGCCGCGGCCGATGGAGAAGTAGAGGTCCATCTCGAAGACGCCGTCGGCGTTGACGGTGGCGATCGGGTGGTCCGGGTTGAGGATCTCGATGCTGTTGTCCGCGGCGAGGTCGCCGGCGGTGATGACGCAGGGGCCCTTGCGCTTGATGCTGACGACGGGCGGGGTGCGCGTGTAGGCCTTGACGAGGACCTTCTTGAGCGCGAGGATGATCGTGGTGACGTCCTCGGCGACGCCGGGCAGCGCGCAGAACTCGTGGTTCGCGCCTTGGATCCGGACGGCCGAGACGGCGACGCCCTCGATCGAGGAGAGCAGCACGCGGCGCAGCGAATTGCCGATCGTGCGGGCGTAACCGATTTCGAAGGGCTCCGCGATGTAGCGTCCGAACTTCGGCGCGGCCGAGGCTTCGTCCTTGAGGACGCGCTTGGGCATTTCGAATCTGTTGAGTCTAATGGGCATGTTGTACCGTCCTTTCCTGCCGGAAGCCGCGCGGGGCGGCGTTCCGGCCGATGGGGTAGGATTGACCGGAAGGGGTTACCGCGAGTAGAGTTCGACGATGAGCTGCTCGTTGACGATCGGCGCGATTTCCTCGCGGGTCGGGATTGAGAGCACTTCGCCGCGGAACTTCTCGGCGTCGACGGAGAGCCAGGAGGGGACGAGCCGCGCGGCGGCCGTGCCTTCGTAGGACTGCTTCGCGAAAGCCTTGCTGCGCTCGCGGTCGCGGACCTGGACGACATCGCCCGGCTTGAGGACCATCGAGGGGATGTTCGCCTTGTGGCCGTTGACGGTGATGTGTCCGTGGCGCACGAACTGGCGGGCGGCGGCGCGCGACGCGGCGAAGCCGAGGCGGTAGACGATGTTGTCGAGACGCGTCTCCAGCAGCTGGAGCATCGTCTCGCCGGTGATCCCGCGGCGCTTGAGCGCGGTTTCGAACGTCCGGTGGAACTGCCCCTCCTGCAGACCGTACTGATGGCGCAGGCGCTGCTTCTCGCGAAGCTGGGTTCCGTAGTTCGAGACCTTGCGGACGCGGCGCTGGCCGTGCACGCCCGGGACGGGATGCCCCTGGTCGATCGGGCACTTCGCCATATGGCAGCGGGCGCCCTTGAGGTTCAATTTCATGCCTTCGCGGCGGCACCGGCGGCAAACGGGTCCTGTATATCTGCCCATGTTACACTCTCCTTCTCTTGCGCTGACGGCACCCGTTGTGGGGAATCGGCGTGATGTCCTTGATGAGGGTCACGGCCATGCCGGAGGTCGCGATCGCGCGAACGGCCGATTCGCGGCCGGCCCCCGCGCCCTGGACGCGGATCTCTACTTCGTGCATGCCCTTGGCCACGGCGTTGCGGGCGCATTCCTGCGCCACCATCGTGCCGGCGAAGGCCGTCGACTTGCGCGACCCCTTGAAACCGGCCTTGCCGGAGGAGCTCCACGCGATCACGTTGCCTCGGGCGTCCGTGATGCAGCACTGCGTATTGTTGAATGAGGCCGTGATGTGGGCGATGCCGGCCGGAATCGACCGCGTGCGGGCCTTCTTGCCCTTCGCATCAACGGTGGGCGCGGCAACGGCCGCCTGGCCGTCTTCACCCATGACGATGGCCATCGCATCCGTCTCGACGGGCTTTTCAGCCGGCTTCTCAGCGGTTTTCTTGACTTCTGATTCTGACATGGAAGATCCTTAGTTACGCCTTGGAAGCGGAATCCTTGATCGCCGCGCGAGCCGCCTTGTCGCGGACGGCGCCAACCGTGCGCTTGGTGCCCTTGCGGGTGCGGGCGTTCGTCTTGGTGCGCTGGCCGCGGCAGGGGAGGCCCTTGCGGTGCCGGCTGCCCCGGTAGCTGCCAATGCTGATCAAGCGGCGGATGTTCTGCGACACCTCGCGGCGCAGGTCGCCTTCCACGCGGAAGTTCTCCTGGATCACCGCGATGATCGCGCGGATCTCCTCGGCCGTCAGATCGTCCGCCTGCTTCGCCGGATCAATCTGCGTCTTCTCCAGAATCATCTTGGCCCTCGCGGGGCCGATCCCGTGGATGTAGCGCAGCGAGTACTCGATGCGCTTCTTTCCGGGGACGTCGATACCCATTAGTCTCGGCATTCCAGTACTCCTTAGCCCTGCCTCTGTTTGTGACGCGGATTCGTGCAGATCACCCGCACGATACCGCGGCGGCGGACGACCTTGCACCGCTCGCACACTCGTTTAACTGAACTACGCACCTTCATCGGTGTTCTCCTTTGGTTTGGAAAAGAACGGCTAGATTACACAAACCCACCCCCCGGTGTCCAGCGAAAAGAAAATAAAAATAAATATTTTTTTCGTGGCAGGGTCCTTCCGATTTTGCCTTGACAGGGATGGATCACTCGAATATAGTATATACATTATTTCGATGGATTGTGTCGTGCTGTCGAAAAACAAACGAACCCCCAACCGTGGAGAGCCTCCTTCATGAGCAAATTCGCCGCCAACCTTACCCACCTGTCCTGCGGGGCCGTCGTGGCCGTCGCCTTCGGGACCGCCCGGCCCGCCGGCGCCGACCCGCTGCCCGAGCCGACCATCCCCGAGGTGATGGGCGTGCAACTCAAGAACGGCCCCGACTGGACGTGCGAACGGCTGCGGGAAGCCCACGCGATGGGATTCCGCATCGTCCGGAAAGGGATGTATTGGAACGCCGTCGAGAAGGTCAAGGGCGTCTACGTCTTCTCGGACTACGACGAGCAGATGGCGTGTGCCCAGGAGCTCGGGCTCACCGTCGTCGTCACCCTCTTCGGCGGCAACGGCCTCTACGAGAAGGAGGAGAACGTCAAGGGCGTGGTCACCCCGGCGGGGCGGGAGGGCTTCGCCGGTTTCGCCGCCGCCGCCGCCGCGCGCTACAAGGGCCGGAAGGTTCTCTTCGAAATCTGGAACGAACCCAACGTCCGCACGTTCTGGGGCTCGCATGGCACGCACAACACGAAGCCCTTCGCCGACGAGTATTCGGCGCTCGTCAACACGGTCGTCCCCGCCATGCTCAAGGCCGATCCGGACTGCTTCGTCCTCGCGGGCTCCGTCTCCAACTACTGGGAGCCGAGCTACGAGTGGACGGAGTTCTGCTTCCAGAACGGCGTCCTCAAGTCCGGCATCAAGGGCTGGTCGGTTCATCCCTACGGCGTGCGCACGCCTGAGGAGCACGCGATCGGCCACGCGCGCACGCGCGAACTGCTCGTGAAGTACGGCGCGCCCGATCTGCCGATGGTCAACACCGAACGCGGCTACTCGGTGGCCAAGACCGAGACGGGCGAGGGCTGGTCCGGCGGCGAGGTCGGCAAGACGCTCGGCTACCAGGCCTCGCAGTTCGTCCGCCAGCTCCTCGTCGATCAGCTCTGCGGCGTCCGCTTCTCGAGCTGGTACGAATGGGGCGGCAACGAGAACTTCGGCTTCTGGAACCCCGACGGCTCTCCGCGCCCCGTGGTGGCGTCGATCAAGCAGCTCGTCGCCGAGCTCGGCGGCTACCGCGTCGTCGAGCGCCTGCCCTCGGATTCGAAACTCGACTACCTCGTGCTCTGCGAGAACGCGAAAGGCGCCCGAAAGCTCGCCGTCTGGACCGCGCCGCCCCCGGGCGGCTCGCCCGAAGAGGCCTGGGAGCACGAGGTGGCCCTCGACCTCGGCCCCGGCTCCAAGCCGATGGCCGTCAAGCTGACCGCCCACCCGACGTACGTCGCCCTCCCGGCCGGCGCCAAGCCCGGCAAGAGCGTCACCACCACGCCGCGCCCCGTCGCTGCGCCGGTGGACGTCGAGACGCCGGCCGGCGGCGTCGATCTCAAGGTCTTCGAGGCCGGCAAGGCGTGGACCTTCACCAAGAACACCGGCGAGGGTTCGTTCGCGCTCGGCCAGGACGCCGACGGCACGCCCATTGGCATCCTGGCGTACGACTTCGCCAAGTCCAACAGCAAGTCCACGCCCTACGTGATCGCGTCCACGGCCCTCGACTTCGCCGGCCCCTGCGACGCCCTGACGTTCTTCGCTCGCGCGCCGATCGCGCAACCGCTCACGTTCCGCGTCGTCG
>JAAZAI010000461.1 GCA_012514445.1 Lentisphaerota bacterium | reverse complement strand
CGGCCATATTGCGAATTGCTGGCTCTGCACCCGCCGTGCAGAAAGATGCGAGTGCGGAGCCTCGCGATCCCAGCGCTCCGCACCAGCAATTCGCAATATGGCGGGGAGCCAGGGGAACGGCGCGCTCGGAGATCGCGCCCCCCGAAATCACAGCCAAACGGGGAGTCTACGAGGTAGGGCGGGCTCTCCGAGCACGCCGCTGCGAAGCAGGGCCGGCCATATTGCGAATTGCTGGTTGTTGACTCGCACGGGTGGAAATGGCATAGTATGAAGGAAATGAAGTGCGCAAAGCGTCCATGTAGTTTCTTTGGATTTTGACATGCTCAAACCCTTCAAATACTCGTTTTTCATCATCATCGGCATCGCGCTCGCCGTGGGGGTCAGCAAGGTCTTCTACCCGCTCGTCGCGAAGCGCAGCCAGCTCATCGGCGAACGCGAGGCGGCCGTCTCCGACAACGAGCATCTGCGCAAGAAGATTTCGGAATTCAAGCAGAAGCAAAACGATTTCCAGAATGATCCCGAGTACATCGAGCTGGTCGCCCGCCGCCAGGGTCTCGTCAAGCGCAGCGAGGTCGTCTTCGACTTCTCGCACCTCACCGGAGAATAGCCTCCATGCACAAAGGAAACGGAAAAACCATGGCAAAGAAAGTGAAGCAAGTCGAAAAAATCAAGGTCGGCATCTGGGGACTCGGGCGCGCGGGCTACGGCATGCACGTCCCGGAACTTCTGTCTTTCGGTTCTGAATTTGAAATCGTGGCGGGATGCGATGTCGATGCCGCTCGGCTCAAGACGTTCCAGGCGAAGGTGTCCGGCGCGGCCGGCTACGTCGATGGCGATGCCTTCCTGGCCGATCCCAACGTCGAACTCGTCGCCGTCGCGGTGCGCTCGGCCCAGCATGTCGACTACGCGATCCGCGCGCTCAAGGCCGGAAAATACGTCGTCGCCGAGAAGCCGTTCGCGCTCACGCTCGCGGGGGCCAAGAAGCTCGCCCGCGAAGCCGCCAAGCATCCTGGACGCCTTTTCGTGCGCCACAACCGCCGTTTCGAGTCCGCGTTCAACCACATCCGCGAGATCATCGCCAGCGGCATCCTCGGCGAGGTCTACGAGATGAAACTCTGCCGCCACAACTACCAGTTCCGCGACGACTGGCAGACGCTCGTCGGTTGCGGCGGCGGTCAGCTCAACAACTGGGGGCCCCACTTGATCGATCAAGCGTTGCGCTTGCTGGAGTCCCCCGTGGAGTCCCTCTGGAGCGACCTCAAGAACATTGCGGCCCTTGGCGACGCCGAGGACCACCTCAAACTCGTCTTCCGCGGCCGCAATGGTCGGGTCGTCGACGTCGAAATCTCCGGCGGCATCGCGTTGCCCTCCCCGGTCTATGCCGTCTACGGCACGCGCGGCAGCCTGATCTCCGAGGACGAGCAGGACATCAAGTTGCGCTACCTCGATCCTTCCTTCAAGACGCCTGCCCGCGGCACGGCCAGTTCCGACACGCCGCCGATGACCGGCGGCTTCGGCGGTTCCGTCGCGCCGAAATGGATCCGCAAGACGATCATGGTCGAGCCCGCCAATGGCGCGGACACGAACGCCATCTACCATTCGGTCTTCATGTCCATCCGTCACAAGGCG
>JAAZAI010000460.1 GCA_012514445.1 Lentisphaerota bacterium | reverse complement strand
CTGACCGCGTGGCACTGGCGCATCAGGCGGCAGGCCTCCTCGTAGTCCGAGGCGTCCTCCCCGTAGAGCGCCAGGAACAGGCCGCGCAGGAACGTGGTGAAGGGGTTCATGAAGTCGGCGTAGGAGCCCCAGTCCTCGGTCATGGCGCGATACGCCTCGACGTTTTTCTCCGTTTCGGGATTGGCGAGGGACTGCTCCACGATCTTGAAGGCGTCGGCGAACTTGGCGTCCCGCTTCGCCGCAGCGGCCTCCTCCTCCTGCTTCTGGATGAGCTTGGCGAAATGGACTTTGCACATGCGCTGGCGCTCGCCGGCCCGGTTCAGCTCCACGCGGGCGGCATCGACCTCGCCCTTGGCGAGCTGGTCGATCGCCTTGTAGGTGTTGGCCATGATCTTGTCGTACTGCTGCACGGGATACGGCAGCGAATTGTCGTTCGAGAGGATCGCCGAGGCCTGGGCGACGCCCTTGCCGGCGAGCAGCGCCTCGTCCTGCGCCTTGATGCCGGTTTCCGCTGAATCGAACGCCGCGATCGCCGCGTCGAAGTCCATCGCGGCGTGGCTTGCGGCGCCGACGATCAGGTCGTCGAGCACGTACTTGTCGCCATCCTTCTCCGGGTTGCGCTTCTGGTCCTTGAACAGCTCCCGCGCCGGGCCATACTGCCCCTGCTCGAACATCGTCGCGCTGGCGCCGTACCGCTCGGGCGTCGCGCACCCGGAAAGGAAGAGGAGGGAGGACGAGGCCAGAGAGGCGAACAGGACGGTTTTCTTCATGGGTTTCCTTGTTTGCTGGACGGGTGGAACGGTGCCTTTTCAGCCGATCCGGTTTGTGTTCGGATTGGCTCACGGTCCGGCGGCGGGCCTGGGAACAAGTTCGTCGCCGGGTTTCAAGTCATATTCGTTCGTCGGCGTCCGGTTCTTACGCCGGAGGCGATTGTTTTCCGGATACGGGGTTGTTCGGAACGATTCGAAGGCCGCATGCTCATGATTGTCTTTCGTGACTCGCCGAAGCGACGATGCCGATTCTTGCAACGGTTCCCAATTGCGGAATTACCCTATCACAGCATCTGGCATATATGCAACAGGATTTTGCATATATGCGCTCGTATGCTTCGCAAATCCCGGCCAGGTGCCAGCCGTCCCGGCAAGCCGCCATTCGGGCGCCCGAGTCAACCCTTGATGAAGGCGTCAACGGCATCGGAAACGAGCCGCTTGACCTCTTCCCAAGACCGGGGAATCAGCATTCTGGGCATCGGCTCGTCCTCGGCGTCTTCAAAATAGACCAGGCTTTTGCAAATCGCAAATTGTGAAACGCCGGGATATTTCACAGCGGCGCCGTCGATGATTTTCGCAAGGGAATACCTCTCCAGCAAAAACGAAAGATCAACGAAGTCTTTTCGAGACCCTCGGTTCATGATCGCCAGCATCTTCATCGCCGCGACATCGAGACACGAAGCCAGGCGCATCCCGTCCTGTTCCAAGGCGCCCTCGAGCCATGGATAAGGCTGGGTGACGACATCGACCTCAACGCCGGAGATGACATACTGGTGGACGTTTTTCGATTCCGCAATCAACGAGGCGTTCCCGATCGACTGGACTTCGGCGAAAAGCTGCTCCGCGCCGCCAACAAGCTCATTGCCGAAAAAATCGAGATCGACGGAAATCCGATGTCCGTATCGCAGCGCGAGGCTGGTGCCCCCGACAAACCGAAGCTTGGCCATCGACGGCAATTCCGTGAGCAGCCGAAGCAGCGCCAGGGTTTCGGGCCTCACGGCTTCATGGTGAAGCATCTGAACGACTCCTTCGGCGATCCTGAAACGAAACAAAGGAACGAAAAGGCTTTCGGTTCAAGCGTTCTGGCGGATTGCGCCGCCCGGACGATTTCCTCCAGGGAATACAGTTTCAAAAGAGACTTCCAGTCCTCGATCCGGCCATACTCGAGAACCCTCACGACAAACCACCTCCGGTTCCGGTCGAAGTCGACCTCCAGCGGATCGACATCCCAGAACAACGTTTTCGAAAAATCCTTGTAGGTCGGCCTGTCGTTCATTTCAAGACCGAATGGTAGCACAGACAATGAAAAGCCGTCAACACCAGCAATTCGCAATATGGCGCAAATGCGAATTGCTGCGTCAACATCTGGCGCGACCGGCTCT
>JAAZAI010000055.1 GCA_012514445.1 Lentisphaerota bacterium | reverse complement strand
ACTACACCGTCCCCGGCAAACCCAACCCCATCGCATGCCGGGCAGGCACAGGGGCCTGCCCCTACGCCCGTCACTACACCGTCCCCGGCAAACCCAACCCCATCGCATGCCGGGCAGGCACAGGGGCCTGCCCCTACGCCCGTCAACCGCACCACCCCGTGGATATGGTCTGGCATCACCACGAATTCATCAACATCCACGCCCGGATAATGGCCCGGCAATTCATCCCACACGGTTTTTACCATCCGGCCCGCATCGTTCAACACCATCCGCCCGTTGACCACCGTGCCAAACAGCCGCCTGCGGTCTTGCGTACACACGGTCACGAAATACGCGCCCCGCCGCGTGTAATCGTACCCGCGCAACCGGATCGACCGCCGATGGCCTGCCTCAACCGCCACAACACACTCCTTCCGGCACCCGCACCCGGCCCGTAAGCAAGTCGTCCATGAGACCGGATTTGAGTTGCTGGAGTTTGGCCAGTTCTTTAGCGCATTCGGAAGTTTCGGCGTCAGCCGCCGCCAACGTATCGGCGATCCGTTTTTGCTCACCTGAGTCCGGCCATCCCGTCGCGAATCCGGCCATCTCATCACGGTTGATCTTGGGAAAGCCACTGCGCATTGACACGGCAGATGCGAATCGCGTAAATGCCTCGCTCAATACGACAGCCAAAAGGAATCTTGAATCAATGCCCTCATTGGGTCGAAGCGGATACATGTCGGCACTACAAAGACCGCGTTCTGTGGCAAGCACGGCTTTGCGAAGGTAGGGGCGGATTTTACTGTAGATGACATCATCGGGCTCACACATGTATTTGCCGCTGATTGCCCCTTGTTGCAATGCCGTTACGCGTGCAAGCAGCGTTCCAGTCCCCGATTCAACATGATTGGGGGCGATTAACGTCCACGAGCAATAAGGGTCGATTCTTGGATCAACCTGCCCCTCAGGAAAGGAAATGCGAGTGCGGAGCCTCGCGATCCCAGCGCTCCGCACACCGCCGTGCAGGGTGGCGACCGGGTCTTGTTCCCGGGACCCTCGCGCTAACCTGCCAACCCCGGCGACTGACCGAATTACCGTTTTTTTGGGTCCTTCCGGGATTTGCGAGTGGTCTGATACGCTTAGCCCCCCCCCGCACTTATTTCGCGCCGGCGAGCCTGATCCTGTACACATGGCGCTCATGTCCCGGGAACGCGTCGATGAAGCGACCGTTCTCCACGACCACTTTTCGATCTTCGAACAGGACTTCCGCTTCGTCCGCCGTCCGGAGCCCCGGCGGCAGCGTGAAGGTCACGTCGCCGGCGTCCTGGGCGTCGATGTTGCAGGCGATCACGTGCAGATGGCCGTCGTGCAGCTTGGTGATGTGGCGCAGCAGCCCGGGGTCGCCCGTGGCGGAGGCCGACGCCGTCTCCTCTTCGGTGGTCAGAACGTCCGTCAACGCGAGGAGCTCCCGGTTGAGCTGGAGGTAGGCCTTCCAGTTCCCGTGCGTGCCGGGCCAGCCGTAGAAGAGGCTGAACCCCGTGCAGCCCGCCGCGATGTTGCCGTAGGTCTGCGCGATCTGTTCGCGATAGGTCGGTTCGCGGTAGTGCAGCGACGTGTTGTTGCCCACGATGAAGTACCAGCAGGGCTTGCCTTCCGCCGCGCCCGCCTGCCACATCACGTCCGCGTGCTCGACGACGGACTCGACCGTGCGGTTCTCGGTGTTGGTCAGATAGTCGTCGAGCATCAGGATGTCGGTCTCCAGATTGCCGTGCCGCGCCGGGACGCCGAGCACGGTGTTGTTCATCTGGGTCGGATGGTAGGGGAAGAACGGCCGCATCTTGCGGAGGAAGTCGCGAGTCTTGTCGGACGGCCAGCCCAGCTCGGGCTCGTCCAGCACCATTTGCGTGATGACGTTGGGCGCGTTGAGCGCGCGACGGGTCTGGGCGCAGGCCTCGTCCGTGTAGTCGGAGTATTTCGACCACAGGATCACCTTGATGCCGCGCGCGTCGGTCGCGTCCAGGAAATGGCGCGTCAGCGCGTTCTCCTTCTCCATCGTCGCGGGGTCGTTGCTCTGGAAAAGAATGTGGACGAATCGGAATCCATATTTCTGCAGCAAGTCGGCGTAGGCGTCCAAGTGCTCGGTCGTCGTTCCCCATTTCCCCAAGACCACCATGAAGGGTGCGTAGGGGACGACCGGCTTCCCGTCGTGCATCAGGCTTCGCGAGAAATGGTTGACCTGCGCCGCCCCCGCCTTGAAGGCGCGCTTGACCAGCGGGGCGCTCGTCTGCGCCACGGTCTTGCCGTCCGCGTCCATGAGCGCCAGCGTCGCGCGATGCTCGCCCTCGGGGATGTCCTGGAGCGGCAGAGCCATCTGGAACTTGGCTTCGGCCTTTCGCTTCGCCACGACTTGTCCGCAGCTCAGCACGGCGGTGAGCGCCTCAGGATCCGCCACGCGGGTCGTGATGCGAAACGGCGCTTCGGCCTCCTCCATGTAGAAGCTCAACCGCCCCAGCAGGGTGACGGGATCGCGTTTCACGAGGATGCAGATCTGGTTGGACAGCCGTTCGCCTCCCTCCAGGATCTCGACCGCGACCTTGGGGTCGGTCAGTTGCGTCGGGAAGGCGATGCGGTTCGCGCCCGGTTTCAGCGTCGTCTCCTGCTTCAGCGTCCGGCCGTCGACCGTCAGCGCCAAGACGACGGAGCGGTCGGCTCCGGCGGGGCTGACCACGTCGAGCCCGACCGCCGCGTCGGAGTAGTCGCCGCCGGCCACGCCGACCGCATGCGCGCCGACAAGGTCTTCGGGGAACGTCGCGAAGGGCCAGAGCTGCGGGTTGGCGAACGAGGGATTGGGGCACTGGATGAGCGTGACGACCTCCTTCGTGGCCGAGTCGTAGCGGTGCAGGTTCAAGATCCAGCTCGTCTTGATGTCGGGATGGGCGAAATCCGACCATGGGATCGCGATCGTGTAGTCGAGGCTGGACGCCTGGTCGTTGCGCGCCACGGTGCTTGTCCAGTGCCCGTCCCAGGCGGCGTCCATGCCCAGCCCCTTGTCTTCGCGGGCGTTGTCCGCATGGACGAAGAACTGGAACTGCATGAACTTTTTGCCGCTCACCTGGGGTTCGGCGAGGATTTCAACCATGTCGCTCTTGGGATCGACTTTGTTCAAATCGGCGACGAAGCAGCGGAATCCGACGTAGACCTGCCGTTCGTCGCAGGCCAGATACGCCTCGGTCCGGGTCTTGGCCGGCTTCTCGCCGTCGTAGAAGCGGTCGCGCTTCGCCGCATGCGCGATCCACGCGTCGAAGTCCTTCGCGGGGTCGACGCCGGCGGGGAGCGTCGGCACGACGATCTCCGGCGCGCGCTCGGACGCCGCCGAAGGCTGTGCGCCGAAGCGGGAGCGATCCATCTCCGAAGGCTTGTAGGGCGAGGCGAAGGTCTTGCCCGAGACGAGGTCGCTCTTCGAGGGCGGGCTGATGAATTCCGCCTGGAGGTCGTCGATCCACAGGGTGCCCGTCTCCTTGAACGAAATCCCGGCGGGGGAGTAGACGCCCGGCTTGGGGAGATTGGTGTTCACTGTCTCGTATCGCGCCCATTCGGTTCCGACCTTCACGGTCTCGGGCCTGCCGCCGTAGCGCAGCGACACGGGGAAGTTCGTGCGGTCGGCCTTCATCCAGACGCTGAACACGCCGGCGCCGCCGGTGACGGTGCCCACGCCCCAGGGGCGGATCGACTGGGCGCCGCCGCTGGTGCGTCCGTCGTTGACGAGCTTCAGGGAGAAGCTGCCGGAATGCTTTTCGCGTTCATCGAGCGAGACCGAGTCCAGGAACGTCTCGTAGGGGATGTTGGTGATCGTCTGGATGTTGAACGACGGCGTGGTGTAGTAGGGCGGAAAGCCGTCCAGCTCGTGCTCGAATCCGCTGTTGATGACCAGGTTCGGGGATTCGTCGGCGCCGCCTTTCACCGCGAACAGGCCGAAGTTGTCGATGGACATGTCGACCTTGTAGCTGAAGATGCGAAGCGGCTCGTAGGTGCCGTCGGCCTGCTGCTTCAGGTTGAAGACGCGCGTGGCCGCCTCCTTGCCATTGACGCGGAAGACGTACTTGGCGGCGCCCGGCTCGGCCTTGCGGACCAGGCTGACGGCGACCGGCTTGCCGAATTGGAAGCCCTCGACGGGGCCGGTCAGTCCCGTCCCGCCGGATTCCTTCGGGGAACTGGCGACCCAGTAGCGTCCCTGATGGGTGAGGGTGAACCTGAAGCCCTCGATGATGAAGCCGCAGAAGCCGTCCTTTGGGATCTCCCCGTTGGCGGGCGGATTGAGGGTGACGTCCATCTCGGCGAAGAACTCGGCCGGCGTGTCCTGTCGCATCAGCAGCTCGCCGCCTTGGGGGAAATTGACCCGGCCGTCCGCGGAGAGAAGGCGTCCGTTCCACCCCTTCCCGACGACCCAGTTCTCGGCGAAGGTGTCCTTCGTGTCGAAGGCGTCCTGGAAGACGGGCGTTCCGCGCTCCTGGGCGGAAGCCGACAGCGCCATGAGCGCGGCCACGGATGGAATCGCGAGTTGCTTGAGCATGGACTTTCTCCAATGTGTCTCGGTGGACGGGTGGGGCCGGATTTCCCGGCGACGACCTCGCGGCTTGGGACGCCGGCGAGGGGCACAGTTCGCCAATACGTAATGAATATATACCACCCTCCGCCGCCGCTGTCAACGGAAGTTTGAGATGCGCTTGTGTTGAACCGCGGGCTCTGCTAGAATGATGCCCATGAAAACGTATGTTGCGTTGGTTTTCGCGGGTGCCATCCTCATGGCGCTCGAGATCTTCGTGCCCGGGGGCGTCGCCGGACTGATCGGCGCGCTGATGATCCTGGCGGCGGCGTTCTACGCCGTCACGGCGGTCGGCGGGGTGCTGGGCGTGTCCCTGGCCGTGCTGGCCGTGCTCGTGGGCTGCGCCCTGCTCTTCCTGGTGGTCCGGCTCTTCCCGAGCAGCTTCTTCGGGCGGCGGTTGTCGCTCGCCGCCGACCTGCGCGAGTCGCACGCGGCCGAGGAGGGCCTCCCGGCGCTCGTCGGCGCGCACGGCGTGGCGAGCACGACGCTGCGGCCCGCGGGCTTCGCCGAGATCGGCGGGCGGCGCGTGGACGTCGTCACGCGCGGCGAGAACATCGAATCGGGCGCGGCGGTCAAGGTCCTCGAGGTCGAGGGCAACCGGGTCGTCGTCTGCAAAGTCTAGTTTTCCGGGGTCAACTACAACAACAAGGGGTTCATGATGGACAAGGCAGTTGGGATTCTTTTCGTCATTCTCGGCATCATCGTGCTGATCGTCGTCGGGATGATCTTCCAGGTGATCGGCATCTGGCTGCGCGCGGCCGTCTCCTCGGCCAAAGTCTCGATCTGGTCGCTGGTCGGCATGAAGTTCCGCCGCGTCAATCCGGCGCTCATCGTCGACGCGCGCATTCGCCTCGTCAAGGCCGGTCTTTCGATCAGCACGGATCTGCTGGAAGGCCACTTCCTGGCGGGCGGCGACGTGATCAACGTCGTCAACGCGCTGATCGCGGCGGACAAGGCGGGCATCCGCCTCGACTTCAAGAAGGCCACGGCGATCGACCTGGCGGGGCGCGACGTCCTCGAGGCGGTGCGCACCTCGGTCAATCCGAAGGTGATCGACTGCCCGGCCGCGAAGACCGGCTCGGCGGGCGTCGGCATGCTCGACGCCGTCGCCAAGGACGGCATCCGGCTGCTCGTCAAGGCGCGCGTGACGGTCCGCGCGAACATCGACCGCCTCGTCGGCGGCGCCAACGAGGAGACGATCATCGCGCGCGTCGGCCAGGGCATCGTCTCGTCGATCGGCTCCTGCCCCACGTACAAGCACGTTCTCGAGAATCCGGACCAGATCTCGGCGAAGGTGCTCGCGAGCGGACTGGATTCGCAGACGGGCTTCGAGATCGTGTCCATCGACATCGCGGACATCTCCGTCGCGGGCGTCTCCGACGTGGCGAACGTCGGCGCCCAGCTCGAGACGGAGCGCGCGAACGCGGACAAGCAGATGCGCCAGGCGGAGGCCGAAGGCCGCCGCGCGATGGCCGTGGCGCTCGAGCAGGAGATGCGCGCGAAGGTCCAGGAGATGCAGGCCAAGGTCGTCGAGGCCAAGGCCGAAGTCCCCAAGGCCATGGCGCAGGCGCTGCGCGAAGGCAAGCTCGGCGTCATGGACTACTACCGCTTGCAGAACATCGAGTCGGACACCGACATGCGCCGTTCCATCGCCGGCCCGGCGTCCGCCGAAGGCGACAAATGATCGATCTGAGCTTTCTCATCCCCCTCGTCGTCATCGTGGTGGTGATGGCGAAGGTGTCGAAGGAGTTCTCGAAGGTCAGCCGCAACCGGCCGACCGGAGGGGGCTCCGACGACGGCACGTCCGGCGCCGGCAGGGTGGAGGGGGCGAGGAGCATCGCGGAGTTCCTGGAGGAGCTCAAGCGCCAGGCGCAGGCCACCCAGGCCGCGCCGTCGGCGAGCGCCGAATCCGACGAGACCTTGCAAGCGCGGCTCCGCGAGAAAGTCCGCGAAGCGGCGCGTCTCAGGCGCGAGGCGGCGGGCCACGGCCGGCCGCCCTCGTTTGAATCGCCGCCGCCGCTGCCGCGGGAGCCGCAGCGCACGGCTCCCGCCGTCGCGCCCTCGGCGCCGGTGATCGAACATCCGGGCGCCGAACGCCGGGCGCTCGCCAAGGCCGCCGCCGTGGAGCGCAAGGCCGGCTTGGAGCACCCCGTGTTCGGCTCCGCGTCGGCCGATGCGGCGGGCATGGCCCGCCGCGCGGTGCTGCTGCGCGAAATCCTCGGCCCCCCGGTGGGGCTGCAAGGGCGCGATTCGACTTTGCTGAAGTAGGCTCCGGCAGGCAGGGTCGGAGGGGACGCCGTCAAACGGGGAATTCATCGGATGGCGCGGGCTGGGCCGGCGTCATCCGTTTCATGAGGTCCTTGAGGCGCTCCAGGGTCTCCGCGCTGAGGATGTGCTCCATCGCGCAGGCGTCGGTCTCCGCATGGACCTCCGAGACGCCCGCCGCGAGGAGGAAGTCCTTCAGCAGCTTGTGGCGGCGGTAGATCGTCTGCGCCCTGCGTTCGCCCTCCGGCGTCGTCTTGAGCCGGTGGTAGCGCTCGTATTCCACGTAGCCGAGCTTGGCCAGCTCCTTGACCGCGTTGTTGACGGAGGGCATCTTGACCCCGAGGGCATGGGCGATGTCGACGACACGAGCGCCGCCGGCCTCCTGGGCGTGTCGGTGGATGGCTTCCAGATAGTCTTCCAGGCTCTTGGTCATGCGCGCTGATGTGATGACGGCGATTCTACACCGGCGGCGCGGCGAATGCAAGGACTGGAAGAAAGGAATTGCCAATGCAGGCGTGGATATGGTTAACTGCCCGCAAGCGATTCCAGCGCGTCGCAATCAGGCGGCGCGCGATGGCGAATCTCACAATCAACGAAAAGGACTTCAAGATGAAGCGTTCCCTCTGCCTCAGCCTCGCCCTGCTCCCCGCGCTGGCCGTTCTGGCGGCCACTCCTGCCGAAAAGGCAGCGGAAACCGCGGCCGTCCGCTATGCGGACAGCCTCGAGTCCGGACGGATCGTCGACCTCTATTCGATGATGCCCGCCTCCTACCAGAAGGACGTTGCCAATGTGGTCCGCACGTTCGGCGCGACGATGGACGCCGACATCTGGAAGGAAGTCCAGTCGCTCGCCGGCTTGCTGGCCGATGTCGCCGTCGCAAAGTCCGACCTGCTCGCCTCCATGGCCGCCGAGTCCTTGGCCGCCGAAGGGACGCCCCGTCCGGCGGCGGAGATCGCCCCGGACATCGCCAAGGCCGCCAAGGCCTTCAAGAGCCTCTCCGGCAAGCTCACGCTCGACACGCTCAAGGCCGGCGACGTGAAGGCGGTTCTCACCTATCCCGAGTTCTCTGCCATCGGCGAATCGTCGAAGTCGATGAACAAGGAAGCCGTCGCCGGCGCCGTGGTCGGCTCCAAAGCGGCCGAGGACGGCTCCGTGGTCGTCACGTTCAAGCAGAAGGACGGCGAGACCGAGGACGTGCCGTTCGTCGCCGTCGACGGCACCTGGGTGCCCAAGGAGATGGCCGATGGATGGAAAGAGGGCGCGGACGAGATGCTCAAGGGCATCAAGGAGATGAAATTCGACGCCGCCAAGAAGCAGCAGTTCCTTTCGATGATGCCGATGCTCAAGTCCGGCCTCGAAAGCGCCAAGATGGCGACATCCAAGGAACAGCTCCAGCAGAGCCTCATGATGTCCGTCTTCAGCGCGGCGATGCTGATGGGCGGTCCGGGCGGAGCGCCCGGGTCGTCGGCCGGGGCTGACGAGTAGTCTCGACCGACCAGTAGCTCGATAGAAAAGAAAAAACCCCCGGCGGTATGGAACCGGGGGTTTTTTGATATCTAGGAGGTAGGTGTTGGGTGGGGTGATATGTTGGGAGGTATGCTATTTTATTACGAAGCCAGTGTCTTGGGGTTTTTGGCTTTGCCATCCAGGATAGCAATGGCCGTGCCAAGCGCCCCCGAAGGCTCTTTCCCTGGGCTTTCGAGGTGAAATGGCTGATTTTTGGACGATTTCTAGGTTTTTGCCATGACGCCGCTTCGGTGGCTCGCGCTTTGAGATGCGTACTGAAGATTCAACTGCGCACCCCGGAAAGCAGGCGGGTGGCACTTTTTCATCCGACTTCCTGCATCATGGGCGAGCCGACGCGACACCAGTACCGACGCGGCTACGACGCGTCGCCCACTCGAATGGCTGCGCCATTCGCCCTGAGACTCGCATGATCGTGTGT
>JAAZAI010000459.1 GCA_012514445.1 Lentisphaerota bacterium | reverse complement strand
TTCACCAACGAGGCGCTCGCCGCCGTCTACACCTACTCCCGCGGCATCCCCCGCAGCATCAACAACGTCTGCGACACCGCGCTCATGCTCGGGTACGCAGCCCACGCCCGCGTCGTGGACAACCGGATCGTGGCCCAGGCCGCGCACGACACCGGGCTCGACACCCTGATGGCCTGACGCATGCCCACCCCCGGGAAGCCCATGAAAACCACGGAGAGGATCATCGGGCCCCTGCTCGCCCTCGCCCTCGCGGCCGCGGAGGCGACCGCCGAGACCTCCGGAGCCGGCTACGAGACGTTCCCCGTGTTCCCGCCGTTCCCGGATGTCGCCGGCGCGACGGGGTCCCCTCAGGGCGTCGGCCTCGATTTCAACCTGTCCGCGACCCAGAGCCGCGCGTTCTGGGACTTTCCCGTCAATGGCGGCCTGCCCATCGGCGCGACTTCGCTCGAGATCGAAGCTTCCCTCGTCGCCGACGCCATCCCTGCCGGCATCTCGATCCACCTGCGCAGCGGGGGCGTCTGGTATGACGCCACGCCCCCCGGGCTCGACGGTGCGCGGCGCCGCGTCGGCGTGCCGCTACGGCGCTTCCGCGACGCCGCCGGCGCCGTCTGCGACGCCACCCGCACCGAGGTCCTGCGCATCTCCATCTGGTCGCCGGGGCGCCCCATGTCCGGCCGTCTCGATCTGCATGCGGTCCGGGCGCGGGCCGACGTCGTCGCCATCGCCGAACTCGGCGAACCGGTCTTTCTGGATCGGTGCCGCGCCCTCTTCGACCGCGCCGGCATCCCCTACGCCGATCTCGACGCCTCGCTTCAGGACGCCGGAGCTTTCGAGATCGTCGTGTTCCCCCAGTTCCCGGCCAACCCCGGCATCGGAACGGCCCAGCCCCTGCGCAATGCCTCGCGCAAGGGGACCGCGTTCTTCGCCTTCTATACCGCTTCTCCCTTGCTCTCGGAGGTTCTCGGCATCAATCCCGGGGAATGGCTGCAAGCCTCCTCCGGCCCCTGGACGGCGATCGCGCCCGATGCGAAGCGACTCGGCGGCTTCGCGGAGATCGTCCCCCATGAGACGGGGAATCTGATCCCGCCGTACGAAGGTCCGGGCGCCTACGCCGCAGGCCACTGGCTCGAGAGGGGCGGGCGGGCCGGCCGGATCCCGGCCTGCGTCGTCTCGGACCGCGGCGCGTGGTTCGCCCACATCGCCCCGCATCCCACGCGCCCCGCCTGCGAATGGATGCGCCGGCTCTGCCTGAAGTTCTCGCCTGACCTGGCGAAAGCATTCGCCGTCTCCGCATTGATGGAGGACGAGGCGCTTCTAGAGGCGCGTCCTTCGCCCGCGCCGGGTCTCGCCGAGGCCGTCCGCGAGGCCGTTGCACGGCGCAGCAAGCTTGAAGAGGTCCCGCTGCTCTGCGCGGCGCTCCGGGACGCCGCCGCCGCGTCCGCCGCCGCGTCCGCGGCCGCCCCTTCGAACGAATGGCGCTGCGTCTGGGACACCCGCGCCCCCGGCCGCACCGTCGCGAGCTGGCGAGCCACGCTCGACAAGCTCGCAGACCACGGCGTCAACGCCGTCTTCGCCTTCGCCCAGATCGGCGGCTCGCCCCGCTTCGCGCCCCCGTCGCCGTCCTCGTCCGCGATCTCCTTGGAGCGTCTGGTCTCGGAGGCCGCCAAAGCCGGCGTCGCCGTCCACGCCTGGATGCAAGTCCTCGCCCTCGAAGGGGCCGACCGCGCGACGATCGCCGCGCTGCAGGCCGAGGACCGCCTCGTCGTCGCGCCCCCCGGAAGCGGCGGCGCGCCGTGGCTGTGTCCCGACCAAGCCGCGAACCGGCAGATGCTGGTCGCGGCGGCATCGCAGCTCGTGGCCCACGGCGTCGCAGGCGTCCACCTCGACTACATCCGCCTCGAGAACCCCGGCGGATGCGTGTGCAAGGCTTCTCGCGCGGCGTTCGAGAAGCAGACCGGCCTCAAGCCCGAGGCCTGGCCGGACGACGTCGTGGGCGAGGGGCGCTTCGCCCGCGACTACCAGGCCTTCCAGACCGAGTCCGTCACCGCGCTGGTCCGCGACATCGCCGACGCCGTGCGCGGTGCGACCAACCGGGTCGCGCTCTCGGCGGCCGTCTTCCCCGACAGGCGGACGGCCCTCCGGCTCCATCAGGACTGGCCTGGCTGGGTCTCGGCCGGTTGGATCGACGTGCTCTGCCCCATGAACTACGAACTCGATCCCGCTTGGTTCGAGGTGCGTCTCGACGAGATCCTGGAGGTCGTCCCCGCCGGCCGTGTCGCCGTGGTGCCCGGCATCGGCACCCACGCCTCCGTCCCCGGACCCGACGCGCTCGCCGCCGCGCGCCAGATCGCCGCGTGCCGACGGCGGGGTCTGGCGGGCTTTTCGTTTTTCTACTTGGACGACCTGCTGCTTGAGAGTATACTTCCGGCTTTGAAACTCGACGATTCAGCCCGGTGAGACGCCGGGTGGATGAAGACAAGGGGCCTTGAGATGGACTATGATTCACTGACATGGATAGCGGCGATTCTGGGCGCTTTCTTCGTCTCCGTCGCGCTTTTCAAGAATCTGGGAAGACGTAACGGCGGCCGAAGCGGAGCCGTCGGCGCCGCTTTCTCCAAATCCGCCTCCGAGGAGGTCAAGCTCTCCGACCCCTTTGCGGCGCCCAAGACCCCGGAGGCGAAGAAGGCCAAAGTGCCGGCGTTCGTGACCGACGCGCTCCCCGAGGCGTCCGACGCCGCGGTCGGCAAGTCCATGTTCAAGCAATTTTCCCCCCACGTCTCCGGATCAGACGTCGAGCAAGTCAAGGACGACAACGACTACCACTGGGAATGATCGCCATCACTTTTCGGGACGGGCGAGCGTGAAGATCTGCCGCAGATGCAGTCAATCTCGGCGTGTGCCTGCGCCGTTCTCGTAGTCGATGCCGCCGAGTTTGAGCGCGAAGAGCGTTTCGACGGCTTCGTCGTCGCCATCCGAGATCAGCACGAGGCTCCGGCTCCCGTCGTCGAGACGCGGCCCGAGGCAGATGCCCTCGAAGTTCGCAAAGGCCGTGTTCATGTCCCAGAGCAGCATTTTCTCCACCGGCGTGAAGGTCGCGCCGGCAAGCGAGTTGATGTCCGCGACATGGGTGGAACCGTCGATGCCGACGTGGTAGATCCGGCTCTTGAAGGCATAGATAAAGTTGGAGCTGAATTCGCGCTCGAGCACGAGCAGGGTGCCGTCGGGCAGGGCGCAGAGATCGGCCACGCCGCTGCGCGAGAATCCGGGGACGATGTTGCCGCGGATGGGGTCGGTCCGATAAGCCCACTGGCCGGAGCAGGCCCATGGTGCGCGGACGTTCGACCGCGTGAACCGCGTCAGCCGCACCAGCGACCCCTGCGTCGTGGAGGAAAGCGATCCGTCGTCGACGCCCAGCGTGGCGTTGTTGAGCGCCTCCTCGTTGCATGTCCACAGCTCCAGCCCGTTGCCGCGCATCGAGAGGGATTCGAGGCTGAAATTGTTGCGGAAGGCTTTGAGATTGGCGGGCACGGGCAAAGCGCCGAGGTATTCGCCCGTCACGGCGTGTTGGCGGATCGACGCATCGGCTTCGTCGCTCGTGTAGACGCTGCCGTTCGCCGGGTCGTAGGCCACGCCCTCGAGGTCGACGCCGCCCAGCGCCACCGCCGCGTGGGAGACGCAGCCGGTAATCGCCCCCGTGGCGAGGTCGATCTTGATCGTCATCGGATGGAGCGTGCCTCCGCTGTCGTTCACGGCGTAATAGCGGTCGCCGCCGGCGTAGGAGATGCCGCTGAGCCCGGCGGGCTCAGGCGCGCGCCAAAACAGCCCGGCTTCCGTGATCGCCAGTGGCGACTGGCCGAATGCGAGGCAAGCCGTCCCGAAAAACACCCCTGTGAGACATGCGGCTCGTTTCATTTGTTTTTCGCTCTTGGGTTTGGCTGTTCGGGACACATCCTAGCACAACGGGCGGGGTTCAGCACTTCCCGATTGCACAGGGGCCGGATGGCGGGTGCGCGTCAACATAGTTGTCGCGCAGAGGAGTCAGGAGCCAGGAGTCAGAATCCAGAAGTTGATGGCACAGGGTCGGCACCCGATTCCGCGCAGTCCGAGGGCGTCGGCCCGCTCTGAACCGACGCGAAAAAGCCCGGAGAAACTCCGGGCTTTTCTATCGTCGGCGCCGTCTTCGGCCGCGATCGTTTTGCGACAGCCACCAGCCACTAGCCACTAGCGGCTAGCGACTAGCCACTATTTCACGCCTTGGGCGCGATCTTCTTGTAGGCGCGGGCCTTGCGGCGGGCCGCGGCGTTCTCGCTGATGACGCCCTGCTTGGCCGCCTTGTCGACCGCCGAGCTGAAGGCCTTGAACGCTTCCGCTTTCGCGGCGGCGTCGCCCGTGGCGATCACGTCGGCGAAAGCGTTACGGGCCGTGTTCACGCGGCTCTTGTTCGCGTTGTTGATCTTCCGCTTGGCTTCAGATGTCCGTGCACGCTTGATTGCACTTTTGATGTTCGGCATGGTAGAATTGCTCCTCGTGGAACTCGAATCGAGTTGAAAAGGCTTAAAGAATAGACTAGACATGGCCATCAGGTCAACAAAAAACCGAAGTCCAGGCCGGACGCTCATCGCCGCGCTCTTCGCAACGGGATTTCTGCTTCTGCCGTTTGCGATCGGGCTGGCGCGAGGACTGCTCTGGGCTGAGCGTCTCCACGGCCGGCCGGAGGTGCTCGGCATGTCCGCTCCCGCCGCGCTTTTCGTCATGGGCTTTCTCGCCTTCGCCGTGCTCTATGCGGCTTTCCGCATCCCGGCGTTTCTCTACGTGGTCGCCCACGAGTTCACGCACGTGCTCTTTGGGCTTTTCGCCGGGGCCCGGGTCAGCGGCTGGAACGTCAAGCCCGAGAAGGGGAGCGTCCGGATCACGCACCACGGCATCCTCGTCCTGCTTTCGCCG
>JAAZAI010000458.1 GCA_012514445.1 Lentisphaerota bacterium | reverse complement strand
GAAACTATCGCACGCTGGATCTGGACGCCCCAGACCCATCCCAACCAGTACGTCGCCGCGCGCGGCGCGATCAAGTTGCAGGCCGCGCCGACGCGCGCGCGGCTGCGCATCTTCGCCGACACGAAGTACAAGCTTTACGTGAACGGCCGCTTCGTGAACGCCGGCCCCGCCTCGTTCCGCAAGCCGGTGATCCAGGTCGATGAATACGACGTGGCGCCGTTTCTGCGCAAGGGCGCGAACGAGGTGTTCGTCGTCTCGCACTTCATCGGCGCGACGGTCAAATACAACACGGTCGAGGAGCCGGGGCTGATCGTCTCGCTCGAGGGTGCGTGCGTCGGCGGCGCGCCATTCGCCCTGCACTCCGGCGCCTCCTGGAAGGTGGCGGAATTGGATTGCTGGAAGGCGGACACGCCGCGCCGCACCTGGGCCATCGAGCACGTCGAGGATCTCGATCTGGCGCATCCGGCGTTCGCGCTGCTGGCCCGCCACGCCGCCGAGGACTACGCCGGGGGAGGGGAGCGCGGCGCAACCGCGCAGGCGCTCTGGACGAAACCCCGCGTCTTCGCCCGCGTCGACCTCGACGTGCGGCCGCGCGGCGTTCCGACCCTGGCCTGGACGCGCGAGGACGTGACGCGTCCGGCGCACGTCTTCCGGCTCAACACCGAAGTCTACAACCTTCAGGACACGGGCGTGCGCCTCGATCACGAAACCGTCCGTCCCGCACTGGACGAATCGGTTTACGAGATGACGCGGGGCGGGACCGTCCGCTTCGACCGCCGGGAAGGCGAGCCGGGCTTCGGCCTCGTCTACGACATGCGGCGCATGTGCGCGGGCGAGGTCTCGGTCGACGTCGTCTGCGACGCCCCCTGCACGCTCGATGTCGCGCTGGCCGAAAAGACGCTGCCGGACGGACATCCCGTCATCTGGCGGAACGGCGGGCTCTACTTCGCCCGCTACCATCTGGCCGCCGGCCTGAACCGCGTGCGCGGCTATCATTTCAACGGCCACCGCTACATCTACCTGGTGATGAAAGATGTCGTCGGTGCCGTCGACGTGCGATGCGCGACGACCCACCACTGCCGCGCCGCCCTCGACTTCAAGGACGTGTTCGCCTGCGACGACCGCGCCGCCGAGAGCCTCTACCGCATCAGCCGCCGCAGCATCGCCCTCAACACGCAGGCCGACACCTACGACTGCAACACGCGCGAGCAGGGGGCGTATTGGGGCGATTCGATCTGGATCGCCGACAGCGTCGGCCATCAGACGGGCGACTTCCGGCACATGCGGCGCCTGTGCGATGCGATGACGGACGAGTTCCGCGCGTGCGGCATGCTGCCGGCCAGCCTCTACGGCCTGGGTGCGCCGCTCTACGACTACTGCCTCGTGCCCGTCGAGCTGCTGGCGCGCTACCACCGCTACACGGGCGACGCGGCGACGGTGAAGGCCAACCTGCCCGCGGCGCGCGCGATCGTCGGGCAGTTCCGCGCCTTCCGCGATCCCAACGGGCTGCTCGCCGTGCGCAACATCCCGGCCGGCGAGGACGATTTCCGCAAGGGGCTGCTCTTCCTCGACCATCCCGGCAACGGCTGGCATCCGATGACCACCACGGGCATCGAGCGCGCGGACTACAGCGCCGGCTTCAACCTCTACTTCCTGCAGGCGCTCCAGGCGCTTGCCGGGCTGGAGCGGGCGGGCGGACGCCGCGCGGCGCTCGAGACGGAGATCGCGACGCTCGCCGCGACGATCCGGAAGACCTTCCTCGTCCCTGCCCACGGCCTGCTCGCGGACTCGGTCCATCCCGGCAAGCGGACCTTCCGCTTCTCGCAGATCGCCAACGCGCTCGCCATCACGACGGGCGTGCTGGAAGGGGCGGAGGCGCGCCATGCGCTCGCGACGGTGCTCGACATCCCCCGCAACCCCTGGGTCTCGCAAGGCTCGCCCTACACCTACTTCTTCCTCGCCGACGCGGCCGTCCGCACAGGCCAGGTCGACTTGGCGGTGCGCGCGTTCGTCCGCGATTTCGCCGGCATGCTCGCCAGCGGCGCCACGACGACGTGGGAGGCGTGGAATGCCGACAACCACGACTCGCTCAACCACGCGTGGAGCGCGCCGCTGCCGCTGCTCGTGCGCGCCGGCGTGATGGGCGTCCAGCCCGCGCGCCCCGGGTATGCCGAAGTCGTCGTGAGGCCGAGCCTCGACAGCTTCAACCGCTTCGAAGGCACGTGCTGCATTCCGCAGGGCGTGGTGGGCGTGTCGTGGTGCCGGGAAGAGACCCGGGCCTGGGCGCTCGACGTGACGTTGCCGAAAGGCGTGCCCGGCATTCTGCAATTGCCCGGCGGCTTCGCGCGCCGCTTCAAGGGGTCGTGGCAGGGTCGCGTGGAGTGTGCGACGCCGGCGTCGCAAAAATAGGAGGGGCGGAATGTCAGAAGCAAGGGGTCGTGCCGTGCTAGCCCCTGGGATCGCGGGGCTCCGCACCCGCATTGCTCCTGCGGCGTGGGCGAGTGCGGAGCCTCGCGTTCCCGGTGGGGGAGCCCGCATCCCTGGGATCGCGAGGCTCTGCACCCGCATCTCCTCTGCGGCGTGGGCGAGTGCGGAGCCTCGCGTTCCCGGTGGGGGAGCCCGCATCCCTGGGATCGCGGGGCTCTGCACCCGCATCTCCTCTGCGGCGTGGGCGAGTGCGGAGCCTCGCGTTCCCGGTGGGGGAGCCCGCATCCCTGGGATCGCGGGGCTCTGCACCCGCATCTCCTCTGCGGCGTGGGCGAG
>JAAZAI010000457.1 GCA_012514445.1 Lentisphaerota bacterium | reverse complement strand
GGCCGACGCCCCGTTCTGGCCAGAACCTGTGTCCAGTAGACGGAACGGGGAATCCAAGCCCAAGACATCTTCATCTTGTTGAAAATCAAAAACTTGAGCAAGGTGGAGACCGTGGCTCATCGCCGGAACTTCGGTCTAGACGTTCCGGTTGACGAGGAAGATCAGCTCGTCGGGGCGGATCGTGCCGGTGTGCACGTCGGCCTCGACGCCGTCCTTGAGGACCAGGAACGTCGGGATGGCACGGATGCCGAAGCGGCCGGGGATGTCGGGCGAGGCATCGATGTCCACCTTGACGAAGACGGCCTTGCCCTGGAGCTTCTCCGCGACGCCCGCGAAGAGCGGGGCCATCATGCGGCAGGGTGCGCACCGGGGCGCCCAGAAATCGACGACGACAAGCCCCTTCGACGTCTCGGCGTCGAACGTGGCGCTGGTGAGTTCCTTGACGAATTCGGACATGGCGGCTCTCCTCAGGCGTTGGTCTTGACGATGTTGGGCTTGATGACGCAGACGGAGACCTCGGCGAGCTCCCGCACGAGACGCTCGTACATGGCCTCGTCCTTGTAGACGCCGATGATGGCGCCCCCGGAGCCGGTGAACTTGGCGCTGGCGCCGCAGGAGCGGGCGACCTGGACCATGCGCAGGTTGCCTTCGCTGAGCCGGTAGATCGAGGCGCGCTTGTCGAAGTTGGCGTCCATGAGATCGGCGAGCTTCCCCCAATCCCCGTTGTCGAGGCAGACGCGCGCCTGGTCCGTGATGTCGGCCCAGAATTTCATGGCGTCGACGATGAGCGGCTCGCCGGCGTTGAACCGCCCCTTGATGTTGTTGTGGAAGACGTCGGAGATTTCGGAGAGGTCGGTGCGGTAGCCGATGAAGATCGGCGGCAGCTTGGCGGGGTCGAGGGGTTCGTAGCGGCCGTAGCCCTGGCGGTCGATGAGCTGCTTGTCGAAGTCCATGTAGACGAGGCCTTCGTAGACCTGGATCACGCGGTCCTGCAGGCCTGCGGCGATGCCCAGCTCGCGCTGCTCCGTCTCGCGGATGATGTTGGCGAGTTCGGGCTTGGGGATGGTCACCCCGTAGAACGTCATGAGCGCGCGGAAGCAGGCGGTGATGATGGCGCTGGATCCGGCGAGGCCGACGAGGTTCGGGATGTTGGACTCGTAGCGGATCGTGAAATTGCGGTTGTCGTGTTCGATGCCGTTGTCGTGCGTGTAGTCGTGGAACGTCTTGATCGCCGCCTTCAGCAGCCGGATGCCGCCGTAGTAGCCGAAGAGCTGGACGTCGCGGGCGAGGTCGTCGAGGCTGGAGAAGACGGAGCTGTCGCGCCGCGTCGGGAGGATTTCGAGCTCCGGCGACTCGTAGAGCGTGACGGTCGCCGCGAAGTTGTCGAACGTGAAGGAGATCGTCTTCCCGAAGTAGCCGTCGGAGGGGTTGCCGATGAGCGCTGCGCGGGCGTAGGCCTTGGACTTGATGATCATGGAGCGCCTTTCTAGGCTTCCTGGGCGATGAGCCCGGCGACGGCCGCGCCGACCACCGGGGCGTCTTCGACGAACGTGGTTTCGAAGTGGATGCCGCGGGCGCCGAGGATGTCGCGCAGCCCCTGCTCGACGCGGGACTTGAAGAAGCCGGTGCGGGTGCGGTAGTAGGTCGAGCCGTCGATCGTGACGCACACGGGGTGGAGCGGATCGCGTCCCTCGCCGCAGCGGATCACCGCGGCGGCGATGTTGGCGGCGGCGAGGCGGGCGGCGCGGGCGAAGACGGGCTCGCAGATCGCCAGGAGCGCGCGGCGGTCGTTGTCCGTGAAGCGCACCGCGTCGAACGCGCCGCCCTGCGTGAAGGGGTTGGCGACGAAGTCGTCGAAGTCCTTCGTCGTGAGCGCGGCGAGCGCGGCGATGCCCGCGGCGGCGCGCTTGGAGAAGAGGCCCGCCTCGGCGGCGCGCTGGAGGACCACGAGGCCGAGGTCTCCCATGTAGCGGCCGGAGATCATCTTCTCGAAGCGCCCGACGCCGGGGTCGGACGTGGCGGCGTCGACCGCCTCGTCGAACGCGGAGGCGGGGCCGCCGTTGAAGTTGCCGGATTCGATGTTGATCACCATCGTGCGCTCGCGGTCGAGGCGCTTCACCTTGCCGATGCGCGCGTTGCGCTCGATGTAGGCGATGTTGGTGCCGGTGCCGAGGATGAAGCCGACGTAGGAGGCGTACTGCCGCGAGATCCCGACGCTTTTGCCGGCGAGCAGCGTGGCGACGGTGTCGTTGAGGACGCGGACGGCGGGCTTGCGGCCGAGGCGGCGCTTCACGGCCGCGGCCACGCCGGAGCCGATCATCTTGCCGACGACGCCGGGGGCGTCCACCTGCTTCGTCCAGCGCATGAGGCGGCCGTCGAGGGCGGGCGTGATCTCGGTGGGATAGGAGAAGCAGAAGCCCACGTCTTTCGCGTTGCCGGCGACGGGCTCGAGGACTTCGGCGATGCGGTCGAAGAACGCCTCGGCGCTCAGCGACGTGCCGTCCGTGCCCGGCATGGCGCATTTCCGCAGGCCTTCGATCTTCGCCTTGCCGGCCTTGTCGAACCGGACCGTGGCGACCCGCAGGTTGGTGCCGCCGGCGTCGAGGACGTTGATCGGCGTGTCCGTCTTGACGGCGCGGTCGGCGTCCACGTAGGCCGGGATCATGGCGAGGGAGCTTTTCCCGCCGGCGAGGCCGGCGTCCATCTGCCGGTCGAACTCGGCGAGGAGCGCGTCGGTGTCGATGTCGGGCGAAAAGGCGTTCCGGGCGAAGAATTCGGCGATTTTCATGCGGCGGGCGGGCTCCTGTTGTCGATCAAAAAAAGTGGAGACATTCTATCGGCTGGCGCGCGAAAACTCAACACAAATGGCGCTACCGTTTGTAATCGGTCGCCGGGGTTGACGTCGGAGCGCTCGTCGATCAGACCCGGATCAGCCCCGTCGACTGCCCGATTGAGTCGCTAGTCGCTAGTGGCTAGTCGCAAGTGGCAGGATGAAGACACTGCAACTGCGACGAGAAGTTCGGTCGGCAGACGCGTGACGAAAACACTCGGGCACTTTCAGGACTAGTGACTAGCGTCTAGCGACTGGTAATCGGTCGAGTCGATCAAGGACCTCGGATTGCCCGATCCCGCCGACTGACCGATTACCTACCGTTTCTCGCGGCGGGCCTGGAGCATGCGGCTGGCGACCACGGCGAGCGTCGTGACGATCAGCATGAGGGTGGAGAGGGCGTTGATCATCGGCAGGCGCGGGCTGCGCTTGATCATGCCGTAGATCTTCACCG
>JAAZAI010000456.1 GCA_012514445.1 Lentisphaerota bacterium | reverse complement strand
CTAATATCCTGCGCAACGCGACCCGGAGAAGCCTTATTATCCTTGATGAGATCGGGCGTGGCACTTCCACCTTTGACGGCGTATCTATTGCGTGGGCCGTGGCCGAATTTCTCCATGACAATGAAGCGTGCGCCGCGAAGACGCTTTTCGCGACGCACTACCACGAGCTGGCGGATCTGGCGCTGACGCTCGACGGCGTGGTCAACTGCAGCGTGCTGGTTCGCGAGCGGGACGACGGCATCGTGTTTTTGCGCCGGATCGTGGAAGGCGCGGCGGACAAGAGCTACGGCATCGCGGTGGCGCAGCTCGCCGGCATGCCGGAGCCCGTGCTCAAGCGCGCGCGGGAGATCCTGTCGAATCTCGAGGCGGACGAAATCGCCGCCTCCGGCCGCCCCGCGCTCGTCGAGCCGCACGTCTCCGAGCCCTCGCGCCGCCGCCGCCCCGCGTCAAGCCAGGCCCGGCAGCCGACGCTCTTCGATCTCTGATCCGGCTCAGCGCTTCCAGAGGCCGGGCATGAAGAGCATCAGCACGGTGTAGAGCTCAAGGCGCCCCAGCAGCATGCAGACGATCAGCACGGCCTGCCCGCCGTGCGGAATGGCGCCATAGTTCTGCGTGGGGCCGACGGCGTTGAGGCCTGGGCCGACATTGCCCAGCGAGGCGATGACGGACGAGGTGGCCGTCTCGAGGTCTCCGGTGTAGAACGTCATCAGGAACGACGCCAGGGCGAAGACGATGACGAAGATCATGAAGAAGGCGCCGATGTGGGAGACGGTGTCCGGCTCCACCGGTTTGCTGCCAAGCTTGACCTTGATCGCGGCGGTGGGGCGCATGAAGACCTTGATCTCGCGGAGGACGCTCTTGACGACGACCATGACGCGGACGACCTTCATGCCGCCGCCCGTGGAGCCGGCGCAGGCGCCGATGAACATCATCAGCAGCAGCACGAAGCGCGAGGCGTCCGGCCAGCGGTCGAAGTCCGCCGTGCAGAAGCCGGTCGTTGTCATGACGGACGTGCCGGTGAAGAAGGCGTCGCGCAAGCAGCGCCCCAGGGAGGCGGCGCCGGCGGCCCAGGCGTTGAACGTCAGGAAGAGACCGCCGCCCAGCAGCAGCAAGGCGTAGGCGCGGAACTCGGGATCCTTGAAATAGCATCCCGGCTTGCGGGTCAGCGCGAGGTGGTGCAGGGAGAAGTTGACGCCGGCCAGGAACATGAAGACGGTGGCGATGACGTCGATGGCGGCGCTGTCGTACGCGCCGAGACTGGCGTTGCGCGTCGAGAACCCGCCCGTGGCGACCGTGGCGAAGGAATGGCAGACGGCGTCGAACCAGCCCATGCCGCCGATCCATTTGAGCAGCAGCGTCTCGGCCAGCGTGAGCAGCAGGTAGACGCCCCAGAGCAGCTTGGCGGTCGTGGCGATCTGCGGGGTCAGGCGGTCCTTGAACGGGCCGGGCATCTCGGCTCGGTAGACCTGCATGCCGCCGACGCCGAGGAACGGGAGGATGGCCACGCAGAGCACGAGCACGCCCATGCCGCCGTACCAGTGCGTGAGCGCGCGCCAGAAGAGGATGCCGCGCGGGAGGGATTCGACGTCCGCGACGACCGAGGAGCCGGTCGTGGTGAAGCCGGAGACGGTTTCGAAGATGGCGGGGACGACGTTCGGTATGGCGCCGGAGAAGAGGTACGGCAGCGCGCCGACGCCGGCGACGAGGATCCAGCCGATGGTGACGACGCCGAACCCGTCGCGGCGGGCGAGGTTGACGTCGCCGCGCGTGAGCAGGACGCAGGCGAGGGAGAGGGCGACGGCGAGACCGCCGGACTCGAGGAACGCGAGCTGGACGGCGCGGGCGTCGCCGCAGAGCAGCGATACCAGGGCGCAGCCTACGATGGAGAGGCCGACGACGAGCGTCATGAAGGAGACGAGGTGGAGAACGGCGCGCTTGTTCATGGGCGGGGCGTCACCGGCGGAACATGTCCTGGATCTTGCGTACGGCCGAGGGATGGGAGAAGACGAGCATGCGGTCGTCGGCGTCGAGCGTCATTTCTCCGGTCGCGGGGATCACATCGTCGCCGCGCAGCACGACGGCCACGATGGCGTCGCGCGGGAAGCGGACGTCCTTGAACGGGATGCCCAGGTAGCGGTTCTGCGCTGAGACCTGAATGTCGAGGAGTTCGCCGGGCATGTTGTGGATGATGGCGGCCGCGCGGACGTTGCGGCTCCGCAGGTAGTGCAGGATGCCGTGGGTGAGGGATTCGAAGGGGCTGATGATGCGGTCCACGACGCCGAGGGTCTCGACGGCCGGGATGTAGTCGGTTCGCCCGATCTGGGTGATCGTGAAGTCGACGCCGCGCTTGCGCGCCATGAGGCAGTTCATCACGTTGTCCTCGTCGTCGCCGGTGACGCCGACGAAGGCCGTGCGGGGCACGACGCCCGCGTCGTCGAGCGCGGAGGCGGCGAGGGCGTCGGCGTTGAGCACCATCGTGCGGCGCAGTTCGCCGGAGCAGTAGAGCGCCCGTTCCTTGTCGCGCTCCATGAGCACGACGTCGAGGCCCCATGATTCCATCGTGCGAGCGACGGCGAGACCGATGTCGCCGCCGCCGCCGACGATGACCTTGACGAAGGGGGTGAGGCCGGGGTTCATCCAGACGGAGAAGGCGCGGATGTCGTCGGGCGCGCCGACGAGGTAGACGGCGTCGTCGCAGGCGAAGACGGTGTCGCCACGCGGGATGATGAGGCCGTCGCCTCGCCGGATGTCGATGATGCGGATGCGCCCGAGCAGTTCGCGGTCCGGCAGCGTGGCGGGGGTGAGGCCGATGATGGGGCTGTCCTGCCCGACCTCGAAGCCGACGACCGAGGCGCGTCCCTCGAAGAGGTCGAAGGACTCGATGGAACCGGGCAGCGCGAGCGCGCGGCAGATTTCCTCCGCGCAGGCCGTCTTCTGGTTGATCACCAGGTCGATGCCCAGCTCACGGCAGTAGTCGGGGTCCCGGCGGTCGTCGAGCATGTCCGACAGGGCCGGCGGCAGCGCCTGGCGGAACTGGGGCAGGCCG
>JAAZAI010000455.1 GCA_012514445.1 Lentisphaerota bacterium | reverse complement strand
CGGCATGTCCGGTATCATCGAAACGGGAGGCCGAGCAACCGGTCTCGGCGTTCGCGCCAAAGCGCATCGATGAACCGCGACGATGCCCCTCCTATCCCCGTCCCATGAGCCGTTCCCACCGCAGCCGTTGACTCTGCCAGTCCGGATCGGCGGCAATGGGGGCGACGTGGTCCTTCGACGGGCTCAGGGCAGGCGCTCGCAAGCCCTGAGCTGAAGATCATCCCGCTTGACAACACCTGCCTCGCGGTGTACCTTCGAGGGCAGTTGAGTCAAGCTTTCGCCCCTCGCAACTTTCGGCGGGTGCAGCGCCCGCAATAGGCGTGACGCAGAACAGTATGTCGCTGAAACAATGATAACAAAGAGAGCCAGACTTGCGGTCGCAGCGCTATGGCTTGTTGCCATGTCGTCACTGGCTGCAGACAAAACCATAGGCGTGTTTGTCGCGCTCGCTGACAACGCAAGTCAAGGCATTGTGCCGGTGCCGGCCGCCATCGGCAACGGGGATGATCCGGAACGGAATCTCTATTGGGGCACCGCCGAGGGGCTGAAAGGTGTATTCGACAAGAGCAAGGAATGGCGTTTGACGGAGAAGAACGACAATCCGGCGGAGACCGGCATCCTGAGAACTCGCACCTACCGCCATGTGAACACGGGAGCGGTCTTGATCGCCAGGGCCTACCGCGGAACTGCGATCAAGCGCTGTATCCAGGACTTCGAGGCTGCGATCCAGCATCGGTCGTACGGCCTGGTGGTATTCCTCGGTCACAACGGCCTGATGGATTTCAGCCTCCCCGTGCCTGCAGAACCAACCGGTCAAACGAATGGCCCCGACTGCATCGTCCTCTGCTGCAGGAGCGAGTCCTACTTCCGATCGCGAATTGAGCGTGCCGGAGGACGACCGGTTCTCCTGACAAGACAGTTGATGTACCCGGGTGCGTTTATACTCCACGCAACAGCCGAAGGGTGGCTCAACGGAGCCACACGAGCAGAGCTCAGGGAGCGCGCTGGCAAGGCGTATGCGGCAAACCAGAAGCTGTCCAAGAAGGCGGGGCTGGGTGTTTTCGCCGAAATAGTTGAAAGAACAGCAGTGAAAAAAACGCCGGAGGATTCGGCTCGCGAGCTCGCCGAACCTTATCGCTGACTTTGGGGAACTGATCATGAACATGAAGAAATCCCGAATCGTTGTGGTTTGCGCCGTAGCCGGGCTCTGCGCGTCATGCGCCTCTGTCCGACATGCTCCGGATGCTGATAGCGTTCGGTTTGGCGTAATCCAGAAGCACGCAGATGGTACGTGGAGCCTCGTTCGCGAGACCACGACCATTCCTCTGCGACTGCGAGCGACCGGCTTCTCCTTCGGCTATGTCTATCGCCCCAGCCACGAGAACGAATACACGATTCACGATGTCTCATACATGCCTTCTGCGCCGGTCACGCTCACTGGCGAGATCGGCACGCATCCCGTCGAGAGCGCGATTGTCGGGATGAAGACACCGGAATTCGCAATGCAGGGAGAACACTGGATGGAGTACTGGTTTGACGAAGGGGACCCACTTGGCAATTACCGGATAGATGTGGTTGTCAACGGTCGGTGTGTCGAAAGCATCCGTTTCACAGTCGTCCAAGACGAGGAGGCCCCAACAAATGGCGGAACCGTACGTCGCTGACGCGCCGTCCCTCACCACCGACGTTCTCAGGAGGAATATGATGAAGATAGAGGAAGGTCCAAGGCCACCGGTGGAACGACTTGCAGCCTGCATCCTCTTTCAGGCGACGTCTGACGCCACAAGGGAGGTCGCGCTGAGCTTGGACGGCGATCAGATGGGAATTGCATACGATGGCCGGAACGATGCAACCACGCATGGCAACTTGTTTCCTGAGATGGTTAGGGTCATGTTCAGATTTGCAGGCAAGCGCCTCTGGCCTTGGTCCAGGACGTGCGACAACAAGCGCCTTGAACTGGAATTCGAGCCAAGCGGCGTCACCTCGGTCTGGTCGATGAATTCAACGGATCTTCGGCGGGAGTTGCGATTGAAGCGAATGACCTGAGAACAACGGCGTGGTGCCTACTCGCCATCCTGCGGAGGTTGGCTCGTGGTACACGCCGGACGTTCACGTGGTTGTCTTGCACGTTCTCTCCTTGGGTCGGGTGTGAGATGACTTTGTTGAAGAAGTAGCGGCGGACGGAATCTTGACTTTTCGTCTTCCATTTGCCATTCTTCCTTTCATGCAAGCAGTATGCACGATCTGGAGAGGCCGCGGAAGATGTTCGCCGGACGCTTGCTAAATTGCTATGATTACCCGCCCGACAAGGAACGAGGCGGCGTCCACGCGATGGACGACCCCCGGAGACTTCAGTTCGATGCCCTCAGAACGCCGAGACGACGTCAACAACTACATCCAGTCGAAAGGCGAAGTGACGCTCGCCGAACTTCAGGCGCGCCATCCGGACGTCTCGGGCATGACGTTGCGGCGCGATCTGGAGCATCTGGAGCGCAGGGGGGACGTCGTGCGCATCCGCGGGGGCGCGAAGTCGATCGCGCACCTCTCGATGCTGAAGGAGGCGGCGTACACGCAGCGACAGACGGAGCACGCCGAGGCCAAGCTGGCCATCGCGCGCAAGGCGGTGGCGCTGCTGTCGCCGGGGCGCTCGATCTACATCGACTCCGGCACGACGTGCACCTGCTTCGCGCAGCGCGTGCCCGACCAGAGCCTGTTCGTGCTGACCCCGGCGCCGAACGTCGCGCTCGAGCTGGTCAAGAATCCGAACGTGAAGGTGAACCTCACGGGCGGCCAGCTCCATCGCGAGACGCTGACGCTCTCGGGTTTCAACGCGGTGGAATACGTCAAGACGCTCAACATCGACCTCGCCTTCATGGCGGCCAGCGCCTTCTCGCCCGCGAGCGGCTTCTCCTGCGGAGACTACTACGAGGCGGAGCTGAAGCGCCTCGTCGTGAAAAAGGCCCGGCATGTCGTGGTGCTCATGGACGCCAGCAAGTTCAACGGGACGATGCCCCACACCTTCGCGGCCCTCGACGACATCCAGGCGCTCGTGACCGACGGGCCGCTGCCGCGGGAATGCGAAAAGGCCTTCCGTCAGGCCCGCGTGGCGGTCTATTGACCTAATTTGCTTCCCTTTCCCCGTCGCGCATGGTATATTTTCAGCTCTTTTTCCATCTCCCATCCCCCGATCCGAACGAGTTTCAATATGAGCGACACTGCAAAGAAAAACGCCATCGGCGTGATGAGCGGTCTTTCAAAGGACGGCTCTGGCCTTGACATCGTATCCGATTTCGGCCTGGGCTGCTGCCAGGTCGTCAGCTGGGATATGACGCTTTGCAAATCGGATGTCGCCCATGCGGTGCGCAAGCGCGCCGCCGACAAGGGCGTGCGGATCACGGCGCTCTGGGCGGGCGTGCCCGGCCCGGCGAACTGGAATTTCAGCCGAGGCCCCGTCACCCTCGGGCTCGTGCCCGCCGAATTCCGCTGGGCCCGCATCGAGGCGCTCAAGCGCTGGGCGGATTTCGCCGTGGAGATGGGCGCGCCGGCCATCGTCACCCACTGCGGCTTCCTCCCGGAGAACATGACGGACGAAGGCTTCGAGCCGCTCTGCGTCGCGATCGACCAGGTGGCGCGCCATTGCGACAAGCTCGGCATCGGCTTCTGGTTCGAGACCGGGCAGGAGACGCCCGTCACGCTGCTGCGCTACATCGAGACCGTGGGCCTCGGCAACCTCGGGATCAATCTCGATCCGGCGAATCTGCTCATGTACGGGCGCGGCAACCCGATCGACGCGCTCGAGGTGTTCGGCAAGCACGTACGCTGCATCCACGCCAAGGACGGCCGCGTCCCCACGAACGGCATGCACCTCGGGCCCGAGGTCAAGGTCGGCGAGGGCATGGTGCGCTACCCCGAGTTCATCCGCCGCCTCCTCGAAATCGGCTTCGCCGGCGATCTGATCATCGAACGGGAAATCTCCGGCGACCAGCAGAAGAAGGACATCGCGGCGACGGTCCGCTACCTTGAAACGCTTTTATCGGCGGCCGTGGGGCCGAAGGAATGAAACCAACAACCGAACCGCTCCGGGCTCCCCGGAAGTTCAGCGAAAGAAAGAAGGAAGGTCGAAATGGCTGAGAGCGTATCCACCAAAATGGAAGGCAAGCAGAAGGCGTACAAGGGCAAGAAGCTCCGCGTCGCCATCATCGGGTGCGGCGGCATCGCCCAGACGCACCTGAACACGTACAAGGAGATCCCCGAGGTCGAGATCGTCGCCGGCGTCGACATACTCCAGGAGCGCCTCGACGTGATGCACGAGAAGTGGGGCGTCCCCCGCGAGGCCCTCTTCCTCGACTGGAAGGAGATGCTCAAGGTCGTCAAGCCCGACGCCGTCGACGTCTGCACCCCCAACGGCGTGCACTGCGCCCCCGTCGTGGACGCCTGCAACGCCGGCTGCCACGCGATGGTCGAAAAGCCCATGGCCATGAACCCGGCCGAGTGCCAGAAGATGATCGCCGCCGCCGAGAAGAACAAGGTCAAGCTCTCCGTCGGCTTCCAGCAGCGCTACCGCGATTCCACCGCCGCCCTCATCAAGGCCCGCGACAACGGCCAGTTCGGCGACATCCTCTTCGTCAAGGTTCGCGCCCTCCGCCGCCGCGGCATCCCCAACTGGGG
>JAAZAI010000454.1 GCA_012514445.1 Lentisphaerota bacterium | reverse complement strand
CCAGTCGAATCCGAAGCCGCATTGCCGATCCACGCAATGCGGCTTTTCTGCATCGAAGGCCGAAGCATGAAACCCGTCAACGCACTTCTCGTCGCCCTGTTCTCGCTTGCCAACGCCTCTTCTGCCGCTGGCGAGATCTTTGTCAACCTGAATTTTCAGACCGGCGCGGATCCAAGCAGCAAGCTCGTCATCGACTCGGTCCCGACAACCGCCGCGACGTTCACGAACCGCTACACGCTCTACCTCGCTCAGCTCGATCAGGACGGCGAGTGGAGCTATTCCCCCGAACTTGGATACAGCCCCTTTAAAATTGTGGCCACAGGCTCCCACCACACCGTCCCGGGTTCCGATGGAATCGTGAGCGGCAGCTATCCGGTGGCGGCGCTCGCTGAAAATTCCTACCTCCAATTTATCATGGTTCTCTACGAACATGCGTCCGGACGCTATTTCCACCTCTCCGAAACCCTAGGAGGCTCCGGCATCGACCCCCATGAAATGGGCGAGCTGGATCCGATATTTCCGAGCTTCCCCGAGACCTACTGGCCCGTCTCCTCCACCGGCTTCTTCTACAAGGGCGCCGAGATCCCGCCTTTCTGCGTGTGGCTTGCGAAGCACGATCTCGTGCAGGCGGATCTGGCGGGGCTCGACGCGGATCTCGTGAACCAGGCGTTCGCCGTCGGCGCCAACCCCACGAACTTCACCAGCGTGTCGCTGGCCGTCGGCGACGTGTCGTTCGGGGCCAACTCGATCACGGGCGGATTGTCGCTCGTCGCGCGCGACGGCGCACAGAACGCCACCGCCGTCACCCGGCTCAACGGCGACGCCGCGCTCTCGCTGCTCTCTTCGACGACCCTCGGCGGCGTTACGTCCGCCCTCCCCGCGTCGTTCAACCTCGCCAACGGCACGTTCGAAAGCACGGCCGGCGCCACCAACGCGACCCAGTTCCTGCGCCTCAAGCTCGCCGTCCCCGACGTGTGGTAGAGGTGGGAGAGTCCGGAGTGCGTGATTGCGTGAGTGCGTGAGGTTGTGAGGGGATCTTGTCGACCTGAATCGACAGGCATCGACAGGATCGACTAGTCTCGACGGGAAGCCAATTCGCGTTCCATGCACCCACACCCACGCACGCACACTAACTCACGCACTCACGCAATCACGCACTCACGCAATCACGCAATCACGCAATCACGCAATCACGCAATCACGCAATCACGCAATCACGCAATCCAACCTCTACCCATGGACTACGACGAAACCCCCGCCCGGCGCTTCACCCTCCCATCGGCGATGCACGCGGCCGCCTTCGTCTGCGCCCTGCTCAACATCGTGCTCAGCCCCTGGTGCTTCGGCGCCTGGGAGATGTGGTGGTTCTGGCCCATGGCCGCCCTCCTCTTCGCCGGATGCCTCTTCGCCGGAACCGGCACCCTCCTCGAAACCCTCTCGCGAAACGACGACGGCGCACCGCGCGTCGGCCGCATCCCGCTCGGCCCGGCCGCCCTCGTCTCCGCCATCGCGTTCATCCCCTTCCTCGCCTACGCCATCGCCCGCTCCCGCTTCCCCTCCGCCCCCGGCCTGCCGCTCGTGACGATGGAGGCCGAACGCAGCCTGCTGCTCTTCTTCACCCCGGCCGCGCTCGCGCTGATCATGGCGCTCTCCTTCACGCGCCGCCGCCTCGCCGCGATGGCCTGGATCGTGTTCGCCAACATCGCCGTCATCGCCGTCTACGCCGTCGCCGGCAAATACGCGGGCAAGGTGGACTACGTGCTCTGGGTCCTCAGCCCCTGGACCTACGGCGGCCGCGCCAAGGCCGTCTTCTTCTGCCCCAACCACCTCTCCGCCTTCATGAACCTGGGCCTCTGCCTCGCCCTGGCCCTGGTCTTCGCCCCGCGGACCTCCTGGCGGGTCAAGGCGTTCGCCGTCGCCGCCGCCGTCGCCATGGCCTGGGCGGACTTCCTCACGCTGTCGCGCGGTGGCCTCGCCTCGATCCTGCTGGGGCTGCTCGTCGGCCTGCCCACCCTCGCCATGCGCGGCCGCCGTCTCTGGGCGCGCCTGCTCGCGCCCGTCCTCCTCGCCGGCGCCATCGCCGGCGCCGTCTTCGCGATCTGGCGCCTGCCCAACCCCCTGATGGACCGCATCAGCGGACACGGCCTCTACAAGACCGTCGTCTCCACCTGGGGCACGCCGGAGTGGAAGACGCGCGTTCACGATTCGTTCTGGTACGGCTTCGACCGCGGCACCTACATCCAGTCCGCGCTGCGCGCCTGGAAAAGCAACCCCGTCTGGGGCATCGGCCCCGGCCAGCATTCCAACCGCTGGCAGGAGTTCAACGCCTCCGACCCCGGCGTCCGCCCCGTCGACGGCAAAGCGGCCACGATGAAGCGCCCGCGCTACGTCAACAACGAGCAGCACCTCTACGAAGTCCACAGCGACTGGACGCAGCTTCTCGAGGAATACGGCCTCGTCGGCCTCGCGCTCTTCGCCTTCCCCATGCTCGCGCTCTTCGTGGTCCTCTGCCTCGCCCAGTCCCGGATGAACGAGGACGCGCTGCAACCCGGCGGCGCCACGTCCCCGGCGATCCTCCGCGCCATGCCGCTGGCCGCGCTGCTCGCGTTCATCGTGATGGCCATCCACTCGCTCGGCGACTTCAGCTTCCAGATGCCCTCGATCACCTGGCTCTTCGCGTTCATGGCCGCGGCCGGCGTCCTCGCCGCCGCGCCGGAGGAGTGAGGTTAGGGGAGTGCGTGAGAGCGTGAGTGCGTGAGTGCGTGAGTTACTAAGAGTCTCGTAATTGTTTTTCCACGGAAAGCACAGAAAGCACGGAATGGCGATAGAGAATGGCGTTTTGTTGTTGCTTCTATTTCGAGGCGCTTAGTAACTTTGTCGCGAGCTTAGTCGACCCCGTGTGGGAGTATGGGAGTGCGGGAGTGCGTGAGTGCGGTGAGTGCGTGAGTTTATATTCACAGACCCACACGGCCTAACCCCTAGCCGCTAGCCGCTAGCCGCTTCCCCCAGAGGCCCAATTTCAAGTTTCAAGTTTCAAATTTCAAGTTTCAAGTTTCAAATTTCAAAAGGAAAAAGCACGGCGGTGTGCGGAGCGCTGGGATCGCGAGGCTCCGCACTCGCAT
>JAAZAI010000453.1 GCA_012514445.1 Lentisphaerota bacterium | reverse complement strand
CCAGCGCACGCCCTCGGCGAAGATGGCCTTCCAGTCGAAGTCGCCCGCCTTGAGCTGCGCGGCGGCCTCGTTGCAGCGGTTGTAGAACACCACCGGGGCGCGGGCGCCGCAGCCGCGGTCGCTGTAGACGGTGGCCATGTTGGGGCCATGCACGCCATCGTGCTTGAAGTGCTTGTAGAAGGGCTTCACGCCCATCGCGCGGACGCGCTCGGCGATGAGTTCGCCGATCGGATAGTCGACCATCGCGGAGACGATGCCGGTCTTGAGGCCGAAGCAGTCCGAGAGATTGGCGGAGACGTTGAACTCGCCGCCGCTCACGTGGATCTGGCACTGGTTCGCCTTGCGGAACGGAACCACGCCCGGATCGAGCCGATGCACCAAAGCCCCCAGAGAAAGAAAATCCAGCGCGCCCTGCGCCTTGATCGTCATGCCATAGTTCATCGTATGCCTGTCGTTTTCAATGGTGATTCCATGCCCGCTCGGATCCGACGATTCGGACTCCCATCCGAGACGCCCGCCGGGAGCAGGTCGTGAATGGGTTTCAAGCATACCAAAACCCCTGCGCCGCGTCAAATTGGCCGCGAGTTCCGGCAATTGCGGATATAATTGGCCGTTCAGCGGCGGCGAGCCGCCTTGAGCTGCAGTTTCTCGAACAGCACGACGGCTTCGAAGAATATATCGAGAGCGAGATCGAGCCCCGCACCCTTGAGCGAGGGCAGCATCTCGATCGCCTGGCTGAAACGCGCGCGCGCCCTGAACCTCAGCAGAAAGAGCCCGCCGCCGGCGAGTTCATCGCCCTGGTCGTGCGCCTTGGCCAGCCAGTTCTCGGCCGCGTCGAAGTCTTTCTTGCCGACCCCGACGCCGTTCAGCTACAGCAGGCCCAGCCGGCGCTGCGCGGCGGCGTCGCCGCCTTCCGCGTCGGCCAGCCCGCCCCCGGCGCCATAAACCCAATCCCTGGCCTCGGCTTCGGTTTCCGTCGACGGATTCGACGGCGCGTCGGCTTTTGCCACATCATCAGTTTCCATCATGTTCTCGTCTGCCACGTTGTTGATCGGCTCATCTGAACGTGCGGAAGTCTACTACATCTCCCCCCCGTGTTCAACGCATGATTAGCCCCCTGAAAATCTTGACTTAGAAAGGTTGTTTTTGTATATTTCAATGTTTTCAAGGCCCCTTGCGCGGCAAGGCCCCGACCACGGGGTGTCGGAACCCGGCGTTCCGTCTGCCACCTATTTCATTCCCTCTTCCCTCGGGCATCGAATGGCGCTTTCGGCCTTGACCGCGCCCTGCGCATCCGCCCAGCGTTTCCGTTGTCGTATTGCGGCGATATTGCCTGGAAAGCCCCACCCCCATGCTTCTCCCCGAGAGAGGCGAGGATCAAGCTTCCATGATCTACACCCGACACCAACAGGAAATCGGCCAGCAAATCGAGGCCGGCTCCACGCAAAGCAACTGGCGCGACTGGCGCTGGCAGGAGAAGCACCGCGTGCGCACCCTGCCGGCGCTGGAGCAATTGCTCGGCATCGAGCTCGGCGACGAGACCCGTCGCGACCTGGAGAAGACCGTCGAAAAGTTCCCCTTCTCCATCACGCCCTACTACCTGTCGCTGATCAACGCCGACGATCTGGAGAACGACCCCGTCTTCCGGCAGGCCGTCCCGTCCGTGCACGAGCTGACGCTCTCCTCGGCGGACATGGCCGATCCCCTGCACGAGGACGCCGACAGCCCCGTGCCGGGCATCACGCACCGCTAT
>JAAZAI010000452.1 GCA_012514445.1 Lentisphaerota bacterium | reverse complement strand
GCGGCCGCGCACATCGGAGCAGACGACGGTGCGGATTCCACCGGCGGTCGTGTCGGTGATCGCGGCGTCGTCGCGGGCGAGCAGGTCGAACGTGGCGGGCGTGATCGAAAGCGGTTCGTCCGCGAGGAGCCAGAGGAAGCCGGAGATCTGCGAGTCGCGGGGCATGCCGAGGGGGATGCGAAAACGCAGCGAGCTCAGGCCGTCGCCTTCGAGATCGTCGCAGTTGCCGTCCGCGCACCCGGAGGAGCAGGCGTCGCACCCGTCTGAGGACAGCAACTCGGCTCCGCGTCCATGGCAGTCGTCGGCGACGTGGTGGGTGGCATCGCCCTCCCAGACGAGCTTGCCGGCAAGGTAGATTTTTCCAGTTGCATGTGCCGCATTCGACGCATCATATCGAATTTCTTCGTTGAACCAATCCTTGAGCGACTCTTCGCCGTAGGTGATTTCGGCCATGCACGAGCAGGAATAGGCGCCCGTTTCGTCCCGGTTCCAGTTGTCCCGGAGACACCGGCTGTCGAGAGGGTAGGCGTAAGCTTGGGAATAGCGCGCCGTGCCCGTGTCGAAGAGCAACGCGCCGCCGCATCCGCCGCAGTGTCCGTCGCCGTAGGTCATGCGCGGGTCGATGAAGAGGAGCCAGTGCCCGGGCTTCCAGCCTCCGCCACCCGCTTCCATGGGCGCCATGGGATTGGGCGGGGGATTCTCATCCGGTTCCGGAATCAACAGCGGCGGCATCTCGTAGTCGCCGGGCGCCTTGGCGGAAAGCGTGCCGCCGGGAGAGCCGACTGCGTCGGGCGTGAAGACCAGGTTCGGCTCCTGAGGGAAGGGGTTCAGTCGCGCGGCAATTTCGGAGTCCGAGAGATCCGCGAAGCAGGGACGGCCCGTGAAGTCGAAGGAGAGATGGATGCCTGAATCCTCGGTTTCGCGGATGATCGCGAAACACGCCGCACCGTCTCCGACGCCGCAGACGGCGCCGGAGACGGCGATTAGTGGAGACCATTTAAGCAGATAGAGCGGCCCGTCCGAATAGACTTCGTCGCGGACTGCACGAAGGACGAGGGTCACATGCGTCGGCGAGTTCGTCGACAAGGGCAGCCTGAAGCTGTCTTGCCAGGAAAAATCGGCTACGCCGGAAGCGCCGGATGAGTCGTTCCATTCCAAGACTGCTCCATACAGCCATGACCCCGAAGCGCCATCGGCGCTGGAGGAGATGAAAAACTGCTCCCAGCCGCCATGCCTGTTGATTTCGAATGTTCGCGAAAGCAACACCTGATTCGAAACGACCAGTCCGGAGCCGGCCGGCAGGGAGAAGCCGTCGTAGAGCTTGGCGGACACGAGATTGGTGGACACGACAACCATGTCCCATTCATCGGCGGCGTTGGGACGTGTCGGGTCACGCCCTCCGAGGGCTTCCTGCCCATCGGTGGCTCCGTCTCCATCGGTGTCATGGTCAAGAGGATCGGTGCCGAAACACCACATCTCCACCCAATCCGGCAGGCCGTCGAGATCGCCGTCGGGGCTGAGCGGTGACGAGCCCCAGGCGAGTTCTTCGCCGTCGGTGAGCCCGTCGCCATCCGTGTCGGCGGCATGGGGATCGCAGCCGAGCCCGAACTCCTCCTGATTGGACAGCCCGTCGTCATCGGGGTCGAGGCCGGCGTCGTCATCGTCAAGCGGATCGAACCCGTGTTCGACCTCCCAGCCGTCG
Organism: Lentisphaerota bacterium; assembly: GCA_012514445.1. Classification (GTDB taxonomy): domain Bacteria; phylum Verrucomicrobiota; class Kiritimatiellia; order RFP12; family UBA3636; genus JAAZAI01. The sequence goes on along the minus strand of JAAZAI010000452.1, from coordinate 1,078 downwards.
GGCATGCCGTCGCCGTCGGTGTCGGGGTCGCACGGGTCGAGCGCGTCGCCGCCCGCGTCGGCCAGCGCCATGGAGTGCGCGTTGGCCGAGCTGACCGCGATCACGCCGGAGAGGCCGCCGGAGACGGCGGGCTGGCAGTAGTCCAAAGCCCCCCAGCAGACAAGCGTGCCGTCGGCTCGCAGCGCGATGCTGTGCCAATAGCCCGCCGAGATGGCGACGACGTTCGTGAGTCCGACGGGCGGAATCGACTGCCCCTCGTCATTGAGTCCCCAGCCCGCGACCGTGCCGTCGGCCCGCAGCGCGAGGTCGAGTCGTAGACGCACGTCAGCGGATTCCACAACTTGATGAAATCGCCTCCGGAGCGCGTAATCCAGTCCATGCCGGTCAGCTCGGAAGACCGGATCGCCGACTGGATGTCGACAACTCCGTTCGTCGAGCCGATGTCCTGGAAGGGAACGGCCAGCAGGTTATGGCCGGGGCGCAGCTCGACATCGGCATACCCGACGATGTTCTCCGTGCGATCCAGAAAGACTTCCCCCAGCGTCATCGATGCGAACAGCCCCGAAACCAACACGGCACCAACCAGAATCTTCGATGACATGGCGGTTTCCTCCAAGCGCGAACGAAACACAAGAACAAAACAGATGTTTATCCAACCCGAGTTGAAACTACAACGACTCCCATCGAAATGTCAAGGTCGTTTTTTGCACATGATTTTTGCCGGGTGCGCGTCAAGATAGTTGACTCGCGCAGGGTAAAGGGTTCAGGGTTCAGGATTCAGGTGTTGCACGACAAGATGTTAGCCACCCATAGACGTGGCAGGGGCAATCATTGAATCCAATAACACCAATTTTCTGATGCGCTTTTTCGTAACCCATTGAGAATCAAGCCTGAACCCTGAACCCTGACTCCTGACCCCTTGTGGGCGGCAACGAAGTTGACGCGCACCCATTTTTGCCCGGAGCCAAGCCCGAATGGCTGCTCAGCCCGGTGGCGGCGTGCATGCGACAGAGCCGGCGCGGGGATGCGCGGCGTGGTACACGCGGCGGAGGTGGTCGACGGAGATGTGCGTGTAGAT
>JAAZAI010000054.1 GCA_012514445.1 Lentisphaerota bacterium | reverse complement strand
CGGTGCCGATCTTCTTGGGATCGTAGCCGCGCTTCGCGGCGTCGAGGCGCACGAGGCGGACGGCGCGCTGCCCGTCCTGCCAGGCTGTTCGGTAGATTTCAAGCCCCTCTGGTCGCGGCGTGCGGTAGACGAGCTTCACGCACTGGAACCCCTCCGCGGTAAAACGTCTGCGCCATCCTTCGACGAGTCCGACATCGCACCAGTTGATATAGGATCCTCCGGAAATGAGAATCAGGCAGCAGTCGTTGCGGTTCGATTCGGCAGGAGGCTCGCTCCACTCCAGATAGGGCATCCGCCACTCCTCGGGTTTGAAGTCCGGTTTGCCCGCGACGTCGGTCGGCGCGGCAATCTGCTTCTCCTGAAAATCGGGGATTTTCCCTTCCGGCCACAAAGAAACCTTTTCTGGCGCGGCAAAAGCCGTGAGCGCACTGGCGAGGACAAGTGAACAAAACAGGGGTGTCAACTTGGTTTTCATTATCATGCCTGAATACCGGGAGGAATTCGCAATGTGCGGCTACGACCAGCGGCGGTCGTTCGCCCATTCCTTGTCCCACTCGGTGGTGGGGCTCCAGGGGGCGGGGAAGTCGGCGCAGGCGTGCTCCTTGATCAGGTCCTCGTTGAGGGCCTCGATGCCGAGGCCGGGGGCGTCGGGGACGGCGATGAAGCCGCCGTCGTAGCGGAGGGCGGGGGCGACGAGATCGCCCCACCAGGGGACGTCCACGGAGTGGAGTTCGAGGGACATGAAGTTTCGGGTGGCGGCGGCCACGTGGACGGCGGCCATGCAGGCGATGGGGCTTTCGGCCATGTGGATGTTCATCTGGACGCCGTAGTCCTCGGCCATGTCGCCGATCTTCTTGGTTTCGAGGATGCCACCCGCGGTGAGGAGATCGGGGTGGACGACGGCGAGGGCGCCGGATTCGAGGAGGGGCCGGAAGTTCTCCTTGAGGTAGATGTCCTCGCCCGTGCCGAGCGGGACGGTCGTGGCGGCGTGGAGTTGCTTCCACATCTCCGTCTTCTGCCAGGGGAGGGCGTCCTCCATCCAGGCGAGGTGGTATTTCTCGAGGCGCCGGGCGAGGGCGATGCAGTCTTCGAGGGGGATGTGGCCGAGATGGTCGATGGCGATGGGCACCTCGTCGCCGATTTCAGCGCGCACGTCCTTCATGTAGTTTTCGAGGAAGTCGAGGCCCTTCTCCGTGATGTGGATGCCCGTGAAGAAGTGCTCGGTGTTGAAGAGATCGTACGCTTCGCCGCGCATGGCGCGCGGGTCGATGGAGCCGTGCGGCGTCTGGAAGACGGTGCGGCGGTAGCGCTTCATCGTGTCGAGAAAGCCGAGGGGGGCGGAGAGGGCGCCGGGGACGTCCATGAGGAGCTCGATGCCGAGATCCATCTTGAGGAAGGTGAATCCCCTGTCCATGCGCTCCTTGAGGGCCTTGCCCATGTCGCGGCCGCCGCCTTCGCTGTCGGTGTCGCAGTAGCAGCGGATCGTGTCGCGGAACTTGCCGCCGAGGAGCTGCCAGACGGGGACGCCCCAGAACTTGCCGGCGATGTCCCAGCAGGCGAGTTCGATGGCGCAGACGCCGCCGGCCTGGCGGGAATCGCCGCCGAACTGCTTGATGCGGCGGAAGATCTTGTCCACGTTGAGGGGGTTGGCGCCGAGGATGCGGCTCTTGAGCATGGCCGCGTACGTGCGCGAGGAGGCGTCGCGGACTTCGCCGTAGCCGACGATGCCCTGGTTGGTGTAGAGCTTGACGAGCGTGCAGCGCTTGGGCGCGCCATCGATGTCGGCGAAGCGGAGGTCGGTGATCTTGAGTTCGGCGGGATTTTGGCTCATGGGATGGAGGGGTGTGGGTGGGTGGGAGGGTGGGAATCAGCGCCCCGAGCACTGGGCGGCCGTCTTGAGCAACAGCTTTGCGTGGGCGGCCTCGTCGAGGGAGGCGGTGGGGACGATGAACGTGAGCGCGGCGAGAACGGCACCGGAGGCGTCGCGGACGGGCGCGGAGAGGGCCGAGATGGGCCAGGGGGGGATGGAGGGCCGCAGGGCCCATCCTAGTTCGCGGATCGAGGCGATGGCGGTGCGGAGGAACGCGGGCGGGGTCTGGCGTGTGCCGACGGCGCGGAGCACGGCCTCGATGGCGGCGTCCGACTCGTCGCAGAGGAGCGCGGCGCCGGACGAGCCTTCGGTGATGGGGGCGACGGCGCCGACGACGCCCGTGGTCTGGACGGGGCCATCGGGCTCTTCGCGGGCGACGACGACCTGTTCGTGGCCGCGCCGGACGGAGAGTTTGCAGGCGATGCCTTTGTTCGTCGCGATGGCGCGGAGCGCGTCGCAGGCGTGGTCGAGACGGCCGAGGGACTTCTCGCAGGCGTGGAACACCGGCAGGAGACCGGTGGAGAGCGCGTAGAGACCGTCATCGCTCTTGGCCACCCAGCCCTGGACGGCGAGAGAGCGCAGGATGCGGTACGTCGTGCTCGGCGAAAGTCCCAGCGCCTTCGCAAGCGCCGCCTGCGACAATCCGGGCGTCTGCCCGGCCAGCGTGTCGACCACCTGCATGGCGGCGAGGACGGATGGGATTGTGTTGTTCATATTTGAACAGAGAATGTTTCTGATCTGAATAAGTCGAACGATACCGCAATCCGGCCGAGGCGTCAAGGGAAAGATTTAGGCATCGGCAATCGGCCTGCCGCCAGGTCGGAACTCGGGCGGAATCCCGTCTTGAGATCATGGCGAGCATCCGTGGCGCAAAGGTGGGGCGACGCCGTCCCGGCGAGCCGCGCTCGACCGCGCCTCAGGAAGACGCGGCGGCGCTCCGCCGCAGAAAACCCGTTTTAATAATCTTGAACGAACTTTCCAGTCAAGATTACATCGCGGGGACGCGGAGGGCGCGGAGACAGGTGGCGTGAGCATGCCGTCTTGTCTCTTTCTAGACTGAAGCCCACATTCATCTCCTTCCGCGACCTCCGCGCCTCCGCGAGGTTCCTCAATCGCCCCCGTTCCGGGCCTGATTGTCTTCTCGGACCTCCTAACCTCGAGGGGGGCGAGGGGGTTTCCCCGGAATCGGGCCTGGCACATTCCGGCGGCATTTCTGGGGCGGCGCCTCCTTAGTCTCTTCCTTACGCAATCCACCGGGACCCCGGCGACCCGGCGACGGGTGCGATTCAACTTTGTTGAAATCGCACAGAAGTCAGGAGCCAGAATACAGGAGTCAGAATCTGCGCACCAAGAACTTATGCCGTGTTTACGGAAAATTTGTGTGTCACCCATTTCAGAGACACGACAAGGAGAAGCAAGATCATGCGTAAGTTGTTGGAAATCAATTCTGAATTCTGACTCCTGGCTTCTGAATTCTTGGGGCGATGCAACGAAGTGAAATCGCACCCG
>JAAZAI010000451.1 GCA_012514445.1 Lentisphaerota bacterium | reverse complement strand
TCGTCCATCGCCTCGCGGTCCGGGCCGTGCAGCCGGATCACCGCCCGCCCGGTCAGCTTGTCGGCGTACTGCCCGTACACCCGGGCGACCGGCGGCATTCGCCGTAGGTCAGTCGCGAACGTCCCTTGCGCCCCGCGGGCTTGGCGATCCGCCGATGGTCGTAGTCGTCCAGCAGGGCCAGCGCGTCGGTGTAGCGCCCCACGACGGAAAGCACCTGGGCGGCGTCCAACTGCCTCTCGGCGCGTTTCAGGATCTTGACGACCTGTCCGAGGGTCTCCAGCCGCTGGCGGTTCAGGGCATATCCAGACGGTCTCCCCGATCCAGCCAGGCGGGCACGGTGACCGCGCCGTCCTGCGAGGTGAAGAGCACGAGCGGATGCTCGTCCGTGGGGCTGCCGTCCTGATTTTCATGCGCGTTCCTTGTCCTGCGACCCGACATTCCTGCCGCCGCTGCCGAAGCATGCAGAAAATGGCGGAGAGGGGGGGATTCGAACCCCCGGTACAGTGTAACCCGTACGACGGTTTAGCAAACCGCTGCCTTCGGCCACTCAGCCACCTCTCCACGCCTGCACGCACACCGCCACCGAACGGATGACCCATCGGCGCCCGCATGCGTCTGACATCACGCACTATACCGCATCCAAGCCGCCGATTTCAAGCACCAATTCGGGCCTGTCGGCAATCGGGCAGTCGCCGGGGTTGACGGAAGAAAGCTCCGTCGAGCAGGCGCGTTCCGTCCCGTCGTCTGCCCGAGTGAGTCGCTAGTCGTTAGTGGCAGAATGAAGACCCTGCCACTGCGGGGAGGGCCGCAGTCGGCACGAGAGAGACTCGCGACTCGTGCGAGGGTCGACAAGGATTACGACAATGATTACGACAAAGGAAACTCACGCCATCACGCACTGGTAATCGGATCAGTCGATGAATGCCCTTTGTGTGCCCGACACCCCGGCGACTGGCCGATTACGCCCTATCGCACGTCCCGGCCCTGGTCGTCGACGAGCAGAGGCTGGTGCACGGCGCTCTCGACATTGCGCTCGCCGCGGAGGAGGCGCTGCAGCAGCTCGACCGCGGCGGCGGCGAGCCAGTCCGTGTCGAGCTTGATCGACCACATGCCGCGCAGCAGGCAGTTGGCGTCGCAGCCGACGATCAGCACGTCGTCGGGCGTCTTCAGCCGGAGCGCCGCCATCTGGGCCATCACGTGGGCGGCCATGACGTCGTTCTCGCAGATCACCGCGTTTGCGCGCCCGGGCTTCTCGACGAGCCACGCGGCAAAGGCATCCGCCGATGCGAACACGGGCGTTCCGTCCGCGCCGCGCGGACGCATCCCGAGCTCGGCCATTCGTCCCATGGCGGACGAAAACTTCACTTCGCGCCAGTTCTCGGCCTTCGCCCGGTAGTAGAAGGCCGAGGCGAAGGCGATGCGCGTGCGGCCTGCCTTGACGAGCGCGTCCACGACGCCGCGGTACCCGGTGCGGAAGTCGATCGCCACGTTGCCGACGTCGGCGATCGCCGGGAGGTCGGAATCGACCGTGACCACCTTCTGGCGCTTCGCGAGCGCGCGCACCGTCTTTTCGTCGAAACCCGTCGCGAGGATGCTGGCGCTTGTGGAGAGGGTCTGGCTCATGCGCATCAGGTGCTCGGGATTGAAGCAGAGCGCCGGCTCCATGCCGATGCCGACCAGCCGGTGCGAGAGGCTGGAGGCGAGGCCGCCATAGTACATCTGGTTGAGTTCGAGCACGGAGATCGGCACCAGGTTGAGCAGATTGCCGCGCAGCGCGCGGGCCAGCAGGTTGGGGTGGTAGTCCAGATCCTTGGCCGCCTGCTGCACGCGCTCCATCAGATACGAGCGCACGCTTGGATCGCCCCGGAGCGCCTTGCGCGCCGTGTCGATCGCAACCCCCGCGCGTTTCGCCACTTTTCCCAATGTCGCCGCCATGTCCGCCGTCCTCGCTGTGTTGTTTCCCGCGTCTATTCGACGCATTCGACTTCGATCCCGGGCTTCCGCTGGAGCTCGTCGAGCAGAGCGCCGGCGTCGACGGAGCGCTCCGGCACGGCCAGCGCCACCGTGATTTTCAGCCGGTCCGCCGATCGCACGGCGGAGTAGGACGTCACGGCGCGGCCCGCGGCTCGCAGCGTGTCCACCACGGTCTTCGCCTCCGCCGCGTCGCCGGCCGTGAACACCACGCGCAGCTCCTGCTTCAGATGGCCGATGTTGTGGGAAAGCTGTCGGAGCAGCTCGAATCCGGCCAGCGTCAGCAGCGTGCCGAATCCCGCGATGAAATAGAGCCCTCCGCCCACGGCCATGCCGATCGCCGCCGTCGTCCAGAGCCCCGCCGCCGTCGTGAGCCCCACGACGGTCTTGCGCTGCAGCACGATCGTCCCGGCGCCGATGAAGCCGATGCCCGTGACGATCTGCGCCGCCACGCGGCCGGGATCGAGTCGCACGTCGACGCCGGGGCCGCACGCGTTCGCGACGCCGGCGACGATGTCCGTGAAGCCGTATTGCGAGACGAGCGTGAAGAGCGCCGAGCCCAGGCACACGAGGAAGTGCGTCCGCAGCCCCGCCTCCTTCGAGCGGTATTCGCGCTCCAGCCCGACCAGCCCCCCCAAGACGCCCGCGAGGAGCATCCGGGCCACCATCGTCATCTCAATGTTCATTGCACGTCCTTTCGCCGTCCCGCGCCGCCAGCCAGGCCTCCACTTCGCGGATCGACGGCACCGAGGGGGACGCCCCGGGCCGGGTCACGCCGATCGCCGCCGCCGCGGAGGCGAGGCGCAGCGCGGCCGCCATGCCCGCGCCGCGGGCCCGGCTCGCCAGGAAGAAGCCCGCGAACGTGTCGCCCGCCGCCGTCGTGTCCACCGCCTGCACACGAAACGCCGCGGTCTGCGAGACGGCGCCGTCCGCGTCGACGGCCGCCACGCCGTTCTCGCCCAGCGTCATCACGATCTGCGCCTCGGGAAACATCCCGTGCAGCGCCTCCAGCGCGGCGGTCGGCGCCTCGGGGGCCTCCGCCCCGCGCAGCTTCAGCAGTTCCGCGCCCTCGATCGCGTTGACGATCAGCACGTCCACGAGCTCCAGAGGCAGCGTCCCGACCCGACCATCCATTGGAGCGGGGTTCAGCGCCACCTGCATGCCGCGCGCCTTCGCGGCGCGCATCGCCTCGGCGATGGCGGCGGTCTCGTTCTGCGCCAGCAGCAGGTCGCCGGGCGCCGCCGCCGCCAGCGCCGCGCGCACGGCGTCCGCCGCCACGGCGGCGTTCGCGCCGGGCGCGATGATGATGCAGTTGCGGCCCTGCGGATCGACCTGGATCACGGCATGGCCCGTCGGCGCCGCGGGATCGACCGCCACGGCCGCGACGTCCACGCCCTCGCGCTCGAGCGCGGCGAGCAATGCGCGGCCGTCGGCGCCCACCGCGCCGATGTGCACGGCCTTCGCTCCGGCGCGCGCCAGCGCCACGCTCTGGTTGAAGCCCTTGCCCCCGGCATACGACGCCAGCCCCAGGCAGGACATCGTCTCGCCCGGGCGGACGAAATGGTCCACGGCGTAGACGTGGTCGATGTTGATGGAGCCGAGATTGAAGATCGTCATGGCCTCACTTGGTTCCGAAGAGCCGGTCGCCGGCGTCGCCGAGCCCCGGAAGGATGTACTTGCTGGCGTTGAGCCCGTCGTCGATGCTCGCCGTGTAGATCGCCACGTCGGGGTGCGCCTGCTCCAGGCGCGCGACGCCTTCGGGGCAGGAGACGATGCAGACGAAGACGATCGTCTCGAAGCCCCGTTTCTTGAGCATCGACACGGCGGCCACCGCGGAGCCCGCCGTCGCCAGCATGGGGTCGATGAGGATCGCGACGGCGCCGGGCGTCGCCGGCGGGAGCTTGGCGTAGTACTCCACGGGCAGGGACGTCTCGTGGTCCCGGTACAGGCCTAGGAAGCCCACGCGGGCGTTGGGGACCATGTCCATCACGGCGTCGAGCATGCCGACGCCGGCGCGCAGGATGGGCACCAGCACGATCTCGCCCTTCACCCGGACGCCCTTGGCGACGGCGAGCGGCGTCTCGACCTCGATGGACTCGGTGGGGATGCCGCGCAGCGCCTCGTAGGCCAGGAACATCGTGATTTCCCCGATGAGCTCCCGGAAGAGCTTGACGCCGGTGGTCTTGTCGCGGACGAGGGTCAGCTTGTGGCCGATGAGCGGATGTTTGACTTCGACATGCATGGTTTGCGTGCTCCTCGCGCGTTGCGCGGGGGGCCTCCTTCCTATTTCAGCGATTCCTTCAGCCGCTTCGCGACAGGGTGGCCGGGCTTGAGCTTCAGGACGCCGTCGAGGATGCCGATGGCGTTGTTGGTCTGTCCGGTCTCGAGCTGCAGGCGCGCCAGATGCATCATCGTCTCGGTGCTCCGGGGTTCGAGCCAGGCGGCGCGGTTGAGGCATTCGGCGGCGGACTGGAATTCCTTGCGGGCGAGCAGCGCCGACCCCACGCCGGCGAGCAACTGCGCCAGTTCGCGGCGCACGAGCGCGTCGGAGGGATTGAGCAGGAAGGCGCTCTCGGCCTTGTCGATCGCCACGGGGATGTTGCCGATGAGCTGGTGGCATTTCGCCTGCTGCCGATAGGCGTAGATCATGTTGTAGCCCAGATCGCTCGCCTTCGCGTACTCGTTGCAGGCGGCCATCGCGTCGCGGGCCTGCCAGTGCTGGTCGCCAAGCCATTCGCGGAAGACCGGCACGTCCGGATAGTCCTCGACCAGCGCGGTGGCGGCGGCCAGGGCGTTGGTGCCGGTGCGTCCGAGCGCCTCGGCCGCGCGGCGCAGCCGCTCGGCGCCCGGCGCGTCGACGGAACGGGCCGCGAGCGCGCTCGCGCAAGGCGGAATCAGCCCCTCGCCCAGATGACGGTTCATCTTGAGCATTCTCATCTCCGCCTGCGTCGCCATGGGCTGCGGCGACACGGGGCCGAGCCCCAGCCCGGGCGCGGCGGCCATCCCCTCGGCCACCTGCAGCGGCGGCAGCCGGAACACGTACCAGGGCATGATCGTCTCGCGATAGGCTTCGCCCGCGCGAGCGGTCGGCGCGGTCTTGCCGAGCGCCGCGGCTTCGACGAGGCCGCGCACGGCGGCGAGGGAGCGCGGCGTTTCGTGCGCGCCCGGCTCCGGAAGACCCGAAATGGAGACCGCCACGCGCGTAGCGGCGTCTTCGAGCGACATGCCGGCGAAGACGGCCGCGGGGTCGATGCCGAAGAGCGGCACCACCGCCTTGACGGCGCGGGCTTCGCCGAGCGAGTCGAACAGCCGTCGGACCTGTTCAGAGGCCGCCGCGGCAGCCGCGTCGACGGCCTCGGCATTCGCGGGCGGAATGCCGGCGTAAGGCGCGAGATGCACCCAGAGGAACACCGGCTGGCCGGGGCCGCCCTTCGGCTGGGCGAACGCCATCGCCGCCTCGACCACGTCCGACGGCGGGGCCGTCAGCGCGCCGGCGATGTTCGTCGGCGACAGCCTCGCCTGATAGACGTCGAATCCGTTCGTGAGGCCGTGGAGGGGGCTGAGCGCGGCGGTCGCGAGAAACGCGCCGCACCGGTAGCCTTCGCGCCGCAGCGCCGTGGCCAGCGTCCCGGTCTCCGGCGCGAGCGCGCCGACGCCGTTGACGCGCAGCCCGTGCTCGGGGGGCAGGAGGCCCGTGAGGACGGAGGCCGCCGCCGGCAGGGTCGAGGGCGACGTCGTGTGCATGTCCGTGAAAACCGCCGTCGGCGCGCCGTGCAGGGCCTCGGCGCCGGGCAAGTCGCCCTCGACCGTCACGAGCACCACGTCGGGAAGGGCGCTTCGCTTCGCGCAGCCGGTCGCACCGGCCAGGAGGACGACCGCGGCGAGCACCGTCGGGAAATGAATTGTTTTCATCATGTTGCCGATTATAGCCGCTCCTCGCGCCCCTATAAAGAGGAAAATCAACACGCGAGTGCGTGAGTGCGTGAGTGCGTGAGAGCGTGAGTGCGGGAGAGAGAGTGTGGGGGTGTGGGAGGAGGGCATTTTCAAAGAAAAAGGCAACTTTTTTGAAATATTGGCATTTTGGCATTTTCAAACGCCTCCGGATGTGCAATAATGGAAGCCTTTTTCACCCCGGAACCGTTTTCCAGACTCCCGACGGAGATTCCCATCATGAGCAACATCGCCGCCATTTTCGCAGGACAGGGCGCCCAAGCCGTCGGCATGGGCAAGGACCTCGCCGCCGATCCCGATTGCGCCGCGCTCTTCGCGAAGGCCGACGACATCCTCGGCTTCAAGCTCTCCGAGATCTGTTTCGAAGGCCCTGCCGAGGCGCTGACGAAGACGAACATCTGCCAGCCGGCCATCTTCGTGATGAGCGCCGCCTGCTTCACGGCGCTGCGCAAGCTCCGTCCCCAGACGGCCTTCTGCTGCGCCGCCGGCCTGAGCCTCGGCGAATGGACCGCGCTCTGGGCCGCCGGCGCCGTTTCCTTCGAGGAGGCCGTGCGCATCCTCGAGGCGCGCGGGCGCTTCATGCAGGAAGCCTGCGAAGCCGCGCCCTCCGGCATGGTCTCCATTTTGCGCGTCCCCGTCGAAACCGCCGCCGAGATCGCCGCCGCGACCGGGTGCACGGTGGCCAACTACAACTCGGCCGAGCAGACGGTCCTCTCGGGCGCGAAGGACGCCGTGGACGCCGCCGCGAAGCTGGCCGCCGAGAAGGGCGCCCGCGCGATGGTGCTGCAGGTGGCCGGCGGCTACCACTCCGCCTTCATGGCGCCCGCCGCCGAGAAGCTCGCCCCCGTGCTCGCCGCCGCGGCGATCAAGGCCCCGTCGATTCCCGTCCTCTCCAACTTCACCGGCAAGCCGCACGGCGGCCCCGACGAGATCCGCAAGGCCATGCTCGCGCAGGTCACCGGCTCCGTCCGCTGGACCGACAACGTGGCGTGGATGAGTGGGCACGGCGCCACGACGTTCGTCGAGTTCGGCCCCGGCAAGGTCCTCACCGGCCTCGTCAAGCGCGCCGCTCCCGAGGCGGCCCTCCACAACGTGTCCACGGCCGAGCAGGCGCAAGCCGCCGCCGCGGCCCTGGGCTGAACCTTAGTCGCTAGCCGCTAGTGGCTAGTCGCTAGTTTCGACAAAGCGACAAAGGTTTTCCAGATGCCAAATTTCAAGTTTCAAGTTTCAAATTTCGCCCCACCTGAACCCCGAACCCTGAACCCTCTATCCTCTACCTGATATGAAGACAGCGATCATCACAGGATCCGCGCGCGGCATCGGCCGCGCCATCTGCGAACAACTGGCGGCCGAAGGCGTGGACAACATCGCCGTTTGCGACCTGCAGGCCGACTGGTGCGCCGAGACCGTCGAGGCGGTCAAGGCCCTCGGCCGCAACGCCGAAGGCTTCGCGATGAACGTCGCGGACGCCGCCAGCGTGGAGGCCGCCGTCAACGCCGTGCTCGCCCGCTTCGGCCAGATCGACATCTGCGTGAACAACGCCGGCATCACCAAGGACGGTCTGATCATGCGCATGGGCGAGGCGGAGTGGGACGCCGTGCTCGACATCAACCTCAAGGGCGCGTTCCTCGTCACCAAGGCCGTCTCCAAGGCCATGATGAAGGCCCGCACGGGCTCCATCGTCAACATCGCCTCGATCATCGGCCTCATGGGCAACGCCGGACAGGCCAACTACGCGGCCTCCAAGGGCGGCCTGATCGCCTTCACCAAGTCCTGCGCCCGCGAGTTCGCCGGCCGTGGCATCCGCGTCAACGCCATCGCCCCCGGCTTCATCCAGTCGAAGATGACGGACGTGCTGCCGGACGATGTCAAGGCCAAGATGCTCGAGGCCATCCCCATGAATAGTCTCGGCCAGCCGTCCGACGTCGCGAATGCCGTCGCCTTCCTCGCCGGAGACTCCGCCGCCTACATCACCGGCCAGGTCCTCAGCGTCAACGGCGGCATGCTGATGCCGTAGGAGTGAAACTTGAAACTTGAAACTTGAAATTTGAAACTGGAAACTTGGCCCTAGCCCCTAGCCCCTAGTACCTTCTTCCTGAACCCCTCACGCACTCACGCACTTCTGACCCCCTGAACCCTGAACCCTCCAACCTCCCAAAACCAACAAGGACAAAAACCATGACCATCGAAGAAAAAGTCAAGCAGATCGTGATCGACAGCCTCCACTGCGAAGAGCAGCAGGTCAAGCCCGAAGCCAACTTCGTCAACGACCTCGGCGCCGACTCCCTGGATCGCGCCGAACTCGTGATGAACATCGAGGACGCCTTCAAAGACTACATCGGCGAGAGCATCCCCGAGGCCGAGGCCGAGAAGCTCGAGACCGTCGGCGCCGTCATCGAGTTCATCCGCTCGAAGAACGTCCCCGAGAATCTGTAGCCCGCCATCCGCCCGGCTCCGGCCGGGCTTGATTCCCGAACGGCGGACGCGGCGACGTCCGCGCCGCCGTTCAGTCCGTTTTCCCATCGGCGCGGGTTCTTGCGCCGGAAACCAAGAAATCACGAGGTAGCACACCACTATGCACCGCACAGTCATCACCGGCATGGGCGTCGTTTCCCCCCTGGGCTCCGATCTCGGCACGTTCTGGTCCCGCCTCGTCGCCGGCACCAACGGCATCGGCAAGATCACGCACTTCGACGCGTCGAACTTCCCCGTCCAGATCGCAGGCGAAGTCAAGGACTTCAACGTCGACGCCTTCATCGACCCGAAGGCCCAGCGCCGCATGGACCAGTTCACCCACTACGCCATCGCCGCCTCGGCCATGGCCGTCAAGGACTCCGGCATCGACTTCGCCGCCAACGATCCCTACCGTTGCGGCTGCATCGTCTCCTCCGGCGTCGGCGGCATCGCCACGACCGAGGCCGAAGTCCTCAAGATGAAGGAGAAGGGCCCTACGCGCGTTTCGCCCTTCTGCATCCCCCAGATCATCGTCAACATCGCCTCCGGCATGGTCGCCATCGAGCACGGCCTCAAGGGCCCCAACTACGCCGTCGTCTCCGCGTGCGCCTCCGGCCTCCACAGCATCGGCAACGCCATGCGCATCATCGAGCGCGGCGAGGCGGACGTCATGCTCGCCGGCGGCGCCGAGGCCGCGGTCAGCCCCATCTCCATCGCCGGATTCGCGGCGCTCCACGCGCTCTCCCGCCGCAACGACGACCCCGCCGCCGCCTCCCGTCCGTTCGACAAGGACCGCGACGGCTTCATCATGGGCGAAGGCGGCGCCGTGCTCGTCCTCGAGGAGTACGAACACGCCCGGAAGCGCGGCGCGCGCATCTACGCCGAAGTCTCCGGCTTCGGCCAGACGTGCGACGCCTTCCACATGACCGCTCCGGCCGACGACGGCCAGGGCTTCGCCCGCGCGATGGGCAACGCCATGAAGGAGGCCGGCGTCACGGGCGCCCAGGTCGACTACATCAACGCCCACGGCACCTCCACGCCGCTCAACGACCGCATCGAGACGGCCGCGATCAAGGCCGCGTTCGGCGATGAAGCCGCCCGCCGCGTCATGATCTCCTCCTCGAAGTCCATGACCGGGCACATGCTCGGCGCCGCCGGCGCCATCGAGTCGATCGTCTGCGCCCTCGCCATCCACAACGGCGTCGTCCCTCCGACGATCAACTACACCACGCCGGATCCCGACTGCGATCTCGACTACGTGCCGAACACGGCTCGCGAGACGAAGGTCGAGGTCTGCGCGAACAACTCGCTCGGCTTCGGCGGCCACAACGCCTGCGCGATCTTCCGTAAAATCTAGGCAGGCAAGTCCAGCTCGGCCGGACTCCATTGAGCGGCAGCAGCCTCGTAAGCTGCGCCGCTCTTATTTGTGTTCACACGATGCGGAACTGGCCGTCGTATTTTGCCTCGAGTTCAGCCAGCTTCTTGGCGAGCCGGGCATGGCTGTCGAGCATCTGACGCAGTTTGACGAAGGTGCGCATGATGGCGATGTTCACATCGATGGCGCGTTCGCTGTTCAGAACTGTGGCGAGCATGGCGACGCCCTGCTCGGTGAAGGCCATGGGGGCATGACGAAGACCCATTTTATCGGAATTGGAGGTCACAATCTGTGATCTCCAATTTATAAACTCCTTTCCGGTTAGGACAAACATGAAGTCGTCGGGGAAGCGGTCGGCATTGCGGCGGACAGCCTGCCTAAGTGCCTGTGTTTCCACACCGTACAACGCGGCAAGGTCTCGGTCGAGCACCACCTTGAGCCCGCGTATCATGTAGATGGACTGCTCGATTCGCTCAACGGGTATGAAAAGAGCTTGCGCATCTCCTCGGCATTCTGTCGCCGGTTGAAATTCAGAAGCGGGTTGTCGGTTCTGTAGGTGCCTCCCGGAGTTTCAACCTCGAGCGTCCCGGCGGCGCTGCGGTGGAATTCGCAAAACACGAAAATGCTCGACATGAGGTCGATTCGCTCCATGGCCAGCATCAATAGATGTAATTGAGCGAAGGGAGCGAGTAATCCCCGAATTCATAGCGGAGGCAGAAGCTGGAGTCCAGCACATGCCGGGTCCGATGCCGCTTCGAGAAATGCTGGATCGGGGCGATGTCGCGAACGACGACGTCCCGCTTGGATTTGAGTTCGACAGGCTTGTCGTCGACCACGGGAACGCCGCTCGCGGCCAGTGCCCCAAACAACGCCTTGCCCAGACACTTCCGCAGATCGGAGAAGAAGTCGGTGTCGGCGTCCGGTGGCATGGCCAGCGCCTCGGCGAAGGCGTTGCGGATCAATTCATCGGGAATGACGATGTGGTGCATGGCCGATTGGGCATCACCTTCCGGCGCCGGGAAGGTTGCTCACAACAAGATCGTTGATCCGGTTGGGGACAGCGGACGAGAGAACCAGTGTCCGCGCATTCAGCCATGCAAGTTGGGTTTTCAACACGTTGTTCAGAACGCTCAATTGATGCTTTGCCTTTGCCTCATCACGAAACGTGTCGTCCTCCAACCAGAGAACCACCGTGACAGGACGATTCCGTTCGAAAGCCTTCATGAGCTTGCCAGCCGGAAATTCCGTCACCGGCTTGCGAGCGGCCCCGACAAGGGCGGCGACGGTATCGCGCACCTTGACCGCGACTTCAAGGGCGACCTCGCCTTGGATTCGACGTTTATTGGCGCTGCGGTGCCCGCGAAAATCCTTGGCCTCAAGCAACCACAAACCGGATGCCTCGTGAAGCCCGATCAAGTCCACGGCGCGGGCGGACTCCGCCTTTCCCTTGACTTCCCCGCCAAGACGTTTGGCCTCCTTGTTGTAGAAATCGGTGCCGTCGTACTTGAACGCCGACCTCCAGCGATCCCCAAACTCAAATAGCTGTTTTTCGACTTTCAAAGGAATCGGCATGTCTTCACCTCGATCGCTGTGATTTGGTGAAAAGATCGCCTTCGTAATCGTAGAGCGCGGCATATTCCGCAAGAATGGGGTTGTCATGGAGATCGGCCAGCTTGCTTCCGCTGCTGACGGAAACCCCCTTCTCATTCGATCCCTTCCGGACGAAGCTGAAAAACTTCACTGGACAGCGGTACTCTTCAGGAATTGCTCCAGGATACTCGGATGCCAGCGAAAGACGCGTCGTAAGCAGGTAGTCGTGGCTTGCGACGAAGATTTGGACGCCTTGGCTGGCCAGACGCATCAGCGTATCCGAAAGTTGCACAACCATTTTCGGATTGAGGTTGGCCTCCGGCTCGTCCCAAAACAGAAATCCGTTCCGGGTCAACGTGCCGTTGATGATGAGCTGCGCAAGCGCGGCGAGCTTTCGCCAGCCCTCCGACAGAAGGTGCGCCTCGATGCTGCCATCGCCGCCCCTGACGTAGAAGCGTCCGCCTTCTAGTGCGACTTTTCCCCTAATTTCCTTTTCGAGAGGCTTGGCCAACAGATTGAGCATCTCTTCCCGCTTGCCGCGGAGCTGATTGGCGCTCAACGCCATGCAACGGTCGTTATAGGTCTCATCAAAAGAGAGTTCCCTCTTGGCGTATGCCGCGATGAAACCCTCGAAGATGGAAAGCACTTCGCGCGAGGGCAGAAACACGGCCTCGTTCACCTTCCCGGCATTGCCAACGGCCGCTCCGATCTTGTCGAGTGTGCTCAGGGTGAAGCCGCAGTCGTTCCCATTGCTGAACACCGCGCGAACCTCGGCAGTCCCCCGACCGATTTTGCGCTGAACCAGCCGACCGATATGATCGCCTTCAGGACGAAAGACCCCGGCGAGCTTCTTCGCAAGACGATTCTCGAATTTCTCCGACTCGAGGGCGCTGCCATTACCTGGCATGTCCCCAGACTCCCGCACGAGCGTATAAAGCAATTTGAGCAGATGCGATTTGCCGCAACCGTTTCGACCGATGAAGACGTTGATTCCCGGCGAGAAGTCGAGATTCACATCCGAAAAAAGACTAAAACGCTTGATCGATGCAGACCGAAGGCGGGCCGCGTCGTTTTCGTCACGAAAGGTATTCGAGTTCATGCCTGAATTATAGGTTGAATTGATCGAGGTTTCAACACTTTGCTGTCGCGTAGTTCTCGTCCAGGGAGCGTTGCAATGCGATCAGCGCGGCGATGCGGCGGGCGGTTTCCGCGACGTAGCGGACTTCGTCGATGGTCAGGCCTCGGCCGAGGAGCGCCTTTTCACGGTAGGAGAGCCATTTCTTGATGACGGGATAGCCGCCAATCGTGTATTCCCAGACGGAGGCCGGCACGTTGCGCCAGCAGCAATGCTCGTTCAAATAGATGTCGAGGGCCCCGTCCACGGTCTCCACTCTGCCACGGCCCGGCATCGTCACGCCGCCCTTGCCCGCATGACCCCAGCCCGCCGTCGAATCGAGGTCGCCCGCCTGCGGATCGACCGGCCCGCCGTCGATGCGCGTGAAGACCGCCAGCCCCTTGAGGTCGTCGCGGACGACGCCCGTCGTCACGCCCGGCACGGGCGTCTCCGGGTCGAGCAGCGCCGCCACCCGCCGCCCCAGCTCCGCCGAATGAAGCAACGCTTCATGCGTCGCCGGCAGCGGAATCCGCGGCCAGTCCTGACGCAAGGCGCCCGCGTTCTCCGTCCGGTACGCCGGCGCGTGCATCACGGCCAATGCATGATGAAAAAGGGCCGCAGGCTCGGCGTTCAGACCGGACAAATACGCCGTCGCCTTCTCGCTCAGATTCGGACGCCTCCCCTCGGACTCCAGGAGCAATTCACTATCGGAATTGAGGTAGAGAGGGAAGCATGAGGCTCCACGATCCATTAAGTCCAAACAGCCAAGTTGGGAAATAACTTGTGGCGGTTGCCATTCTCTGCGTGGCTTTTGTTGTGACACCAAAGTTCTGTGACTATCGAAAACGTGCGGGAAATACTCGCTGCGCTTTTCGTCGAGAAGCTTGGTTTCCGGCTCCCAATAAAGCCATCGCACGTCGAAGGGGCGGTAGCAGTAGCGGACGACGTTGGCTGGGAGGAAGCCGCGTCTGCGCAGGATGTCGCGAGTTTTCTCGCCCTTGAAACGCGCGGTGTCTTCCATGACGCCGGGGTTGAGCTGGCGTATGGCGGCGTGGGAGACGTCGGGGTCGAAGTAGTCGCGCAGCCGCGCGAGGAGGCGGTCGCGGTCGATGTCCACGAGGAAGTCGTCGCGGCTCGTCTTGACGCCGGGAAACGAGGTCGGGAAAAGTTCCGGCAGAGCGGGCCAGCCGACATAGCCGGTTGCGACTTGTCCGGGGATGAAGGGGAAGCCGAGCTCCGCGACGGGCGAGAGGATTTGATACTCTCCTTTTCCGGCCAGGAGATCCTCGCGCTTGGTCCTGCCCCAGAAATGGCGGAAGCGAATTGTAGCCGCGGCGTCCCCGCCGCGTTCGGAAGTAGACGCGGCGCCCCCGCCGCGTTCGATGGCGGATGTGGCGGCGGCGTCTTCGCCGCCGTGCGAAACGCGG
>JAAZAI010000450.1 GCA_012514445.1 Lentisphaerota bacterium | reverse complement strand
TGGCGCGCAGGGCCTGCGCGCCCTTCGCATCGATTACGATCAGGATGAGAATTACGATCAGGACTGTGTTGGGTTCGACAAAGCTCTGAGGGGGGCTACAGCACCCCGAGAAACAAGCCGCCGAGGTCGAGCTCCCTGGGAACGCGGGGCTCTGCACCCGCCGTGTAGAAAAATGCGAGTGCGGAGCCTCGCGATCCCAGCGCCCCGCCGACGGATTGCATTCTGGCTTGTGCGTCCTCTCGATTTCCTGTAGCTTTACCTTTGTTGTTCACGGCCGTTTCCTTTGTTTCCCTGGAGGGTTTTCGCTTGCGATCCAGCATCAACAGTCTGTTCGGGCGTCGCGCCGAACAGAAAAGGCTCAGTCAAGTGGGGTGCGTCATGGCCGCGGGGGCCTTGCTGGGCGGGGCAGCGGCCCATGCCGAGGCGGTTGACGCCCGCGCGAGCGCGGTCCGCTATGCGGACTTCGGGGCGAAGGGGGACGGCGTCGCCGACGACTTCGACGCGATCATCGCGGCGCATGAACACGCCAACGCGCACGGGCTGCCGGTGAGGGCCGACGATGGCGCGACCTACTACATCGGCGGCGGACGTCGGACCGCTGAGATCAAGACGGACACGGATTTCGGAACGGCCGCCTTCCGCATCGACGACACGCAGGTTGCCCTCGATCACAGAGGTTCGCAGGTCTTCTGCGTCCGGGCTTCCCAACCGCGCATCCAGCCGGAGGGCCTCTCGACCTTGAAGCGCGGCCAGCGCAATCTGGGGATCCGGCTGCCGTCCGAGAGCGTGGTGGTGGTCGTCGATGCCCATGTCCGGCAGTACATCCGCCGCGGCCTGAACGAGAACAAGGGGACGGCCAAGACCGATGTCCTGCTGGTGGCCGCAGACGGCACGATCGATTCCCGCACGCCGCTGCTCTGGGATTTCGACGCGATCACCGAGGTGACGGCCTATCCGGTCGACGCGGCGGTTTTGACGGTTCGCGGAGGACGCTTCACCACGATCGCCAACCAGGCTTCTTCCAACTACAACTACTTCGCGCGTGGCATTCAGATCGAGCGCTCGAACGTGCGGGTCGAGGGGCTCGAGCACCACGTGATCGGCGAGGGCGAGACCGGCGCGCCGTACAACGGCTTCATCCGCGTCCAGCGATGCGCCAACGTCGAAGTCCGAAACATCGTCTTCTCCGGTCGCAAGACCTATTCGACCATCGGCGCGGCCGGCAAGCCCGTCACCATGGGCAGCTACGATCTGACTCTGGACCGGGCGGTCAATGCGTCGATCATCGGCTGCACGCAGGCGAACGACATCGACGACGCGCGGCTCTGGGGCGTGATGGGCTCGAACTTCTGCAAGAATCTGCTCTACGAGGATTGCACGCTGTCGCGCTTCGATGCGCACCAGGGGCTTTTCAACGGCGTGATCCGCCGGTCCCGGCTGCGCATGATCAACCTGATCGGCGGCGGGACGTTCCGGCTCGAGGACTCGGTCGTGACCGGCTCCCGGCTCATCAGTCTACGCAACGACTACGGGAGCACGTGGCAGGGGGACGTCATCGTGCGCAACACCACGCTCGACCCCGCCGACGACCGACCCCGGCAGACGCTTTCGCTCATCGGGGGTCGGAACGACGGAAGCCACGACTTCGGCTATCCCTGCTCCATGCCGCATCGCATCGAGCTGGACAACGTTCGGATACAGGATTTGCCCGCCACCGAATCCTATCGGGGTCCCGTGCTGTTCGGAGATTTCGGGATCGGATCCAGCGCCGCGAAATTCCCCTACGCGCCCACCCGCGAAGTGCTCATCAAAGACGTGACGACGGCCAGCGGTCTTCCGCTCCGAATCAGCGACCAGCCGGACGTCTTTGCTGACAGCAAAATCGCAAAAACGTTTTCGACAGACTGAGAATAGACGATCGAATTGCGTGATGTCGTTCCAAACGCTTTTTCTTGGCGCCGGCGTCTCGAAGGACTCTGACAAACCCCTCGGGCCAGATGGGCGCCGGATCTCTTGGAGCGGTGACGACGGGCGTGTTTTGAGGCATGGCAAGGCTTCTTCAAAAATGTTCTGCGGAAAGGATGAAGATATGAACTCAGGTGCCATGTGGGGATGGATCGGCGGCATCGCTGGCGGCATTTTAGGCCTTGCCGGAGGGATCGTCGGGACGTATTTCAGCATCAAGAGAACCAACGGGCCGCTTGAGCGTTCCTTCATGATCAAATCGGCAACCGTCTGCTGGATTGCGATCTTGATTTTCCTCGGGTTGCTTCTCGGCTTGCCAAATCCGTACCGGTTCCTCATGTGGATTCCATACAGCATCTTGCTCCCTCTGGGCATCATCTTCGGAAATTGGACACAGCAGGCAATCAGACACTTGGCAGGTCGTTCCGGCTGCACGAAGCGAGGAGGTCAACAAGGTCGAGAAGGTCAACCTTGTCAGGCACAATTCAAAGGAGACTCTGTGAGCGAGCTATTTTTTCAAGGTCGTCGAGTTGCCCCGAAAGAGCTGATGTGGTATCTTGTAGAGGTGAAAGGGGGCGCGAAATGCAAATTGCCATTCCGCGAGAAGATCAAATGAGCACATTGACAAGATCAAACGTATTGAGTCTGAGCGTTCCCGAGCGCATCCAACTGGTCGAGGATATCTGGGACACGGTGGCTGAAGTGCCGGAGGCGGTCTCGCTGACCGACGAGCAGAAGGCGGAAATTGACCACCGCCTCGATGCATATCATCAGAATCCAGACGAAGGCTCCCCGTGGGGGATGGTGCGGGAACGGATCAGGAGCGGACGATGAGTCGGCGCCTCATCGTCCGCCCGGAAGCCGAAGCGGAGATGACAGAAGCGTACGACTGGTATGAGGATCGCGTCCCCGGTCTTGGCTCCGAGTTTCTTCTTTGCGTGGATGCCGTTTTCAGTGCCATTCATCGCGAGCCACAACTCTATCCTCGTGTGCACAAGACGGCAAGGCGCGCCCTGTTGCGCCGTTTCCCCTACGAGATCATCTTTGTCGAGGACGACGAGCGTGTCGTCGTCCTTTCTGTTTTTCATGCCAAACGGAACCCGAAACGCTGGCTGGAACGGATGTGAGTACCCAGTGAACCTCAGCGATGAAAAAGCTTCGTGCTAACCATGGTAAACGCTAATGGTCGCAAGGGGACGAGGCTTACAAGGTTGACGAGGTTGACCTCGTAGCGGGAGATGCACGTTGCGGCAAGCCCGCGAGCGGTGGGCGATCAGCTTTCGAATCGACAAAGCCTGCGACAAAGCCCTTCGACAGGCGCAGGGCAAGCTCGCGACAAAATTTCCCCGCACCCTGCTGGTCGCGGGGTGCGGAACGCTACCGGCGGCAGAGGGCGGCGTAGGCGCCGTCTCGGGCGATCAGCTCGGCGTGGGAGCCGGATTCGACGAGGCGCCCGCCGTCGAGGACGAGGATGACGTCGGCGTCGCGGATCGTCGAGAGGCGGTGGGCGATGATGAGGCTCGTCCGGCCCTTCATCAGGCGCACCATGGCCTGCTGGATGTGCATTTCCGTGCGCGTGTCGACGTTCGAGGTGGCTTCGTCGAGGATGAGCACGGCAGGGTCGGCGAGCGCCGCGCGCGCGATCGCGAGGAGCTGGCACTGCCCTTGGGAGAGCGCGGTGTCGGCTTGGTTGAGGCGCGTGTCGTAGCCGTCGGGGAGGCGCTCGATGAAGGGGGCCGCGTTGGCAAGCTGGGCGGCGGCGACGACCCGCTCGCGCGAGGCGCCGGGCGCCCCGAAGCTGATGTTCTGGGTCACGGTGCCGGAGAACAGGTGCGTGTCCTGGAGCACGACGGCCATGCAGCTCCGCAGCGATTGTTTCGTGATCTCGCGCAGATCGATCCCGTCGAGCAGGATGCGGCCCGCGTCCGGCTCGTAGAAGCGGGTGAGCAGATTGATGATCGTGGTCTTGCCGGAGCCGGTTTCGCCGACGAGGGCGATCTTCTGGCCGGGCTTCACGTGCAGGGAGAAGTCGTGGAGCACGGGCGTGTCGGGCAGGTAGCCGAACTTGACGTGCTCGAAGCGGATCTCGCCGCGAACCTCCGCGCGTTCCACCGCGAGCGTGCCGGTGTCGGGCTCGGGCGGCATGTCGAGCATGGTGAAGACGCGCTCGGCGCCGGCGATGGCCGACTGGATCATGTTGAACTGGGAGGCGAGTTCGTTGACGGGGCGCCCGAACTGCCGCGAGTACATCATGAAGGTGATGATGACGCCCACCGTGATGCCGCCTCCCAGCGCCAGCCAGCCGCCGGCGGCCACGACGAGCAGGAACGACAGGTTGTTGACGAGGTTCATCGAGGGGCCCATCAGGCCGCCGAGCGTCTCCGCCCGGATGCCGATGCCGCGAAGGCGACCGGAGATCGCGTTGAACGCCGCCTCGGTCTGCGGTTCGCGGCAGAAGGCCTGCACGGCGCGCTGGCCGGTGATCATCTCCTCGGCCAGGCCGTTGAGCTCGCCGATGGTCTTCTGGCGTTCGCGGAAGAGCTTGCGCGACACGCGCACGATGAGGCGGCCGACGACGAGCGAGAGCGGCAGCGTGACGCAGGCCACGACGGTCATCCGCCAGCTGATCCAGACCATGAAGGCGAAGGTCCCGACCAGCGTGACGATCGTGCCGATGAATTGCAGCACGCCGGGGCCGAGGGTGTTGGCCACCATGTCGATGTCGTTCGTGAGCCGGCTCATGAACTCGCCGTGCGTCATTGAATCAAAGCGCGCGACGGGGAGCGACTGCACGTGGTTGAAGAGCATCTTGCGCATGTCGCGCACGGAGTGGTTCGAAAGAATTGTGGTGCCATAGCCCTGCGCGACGGCCGCGAGCTGGCCGACGATGTGCGCGGCGGCGCCGAAGGCGACGAGGATCGCGAGGCGGCGGAAGTCGACCGACGCCTCCGGCGTCTTGAGCGTCATGAGATCCGTCGCGAGGCCCAGCACGCGGGGCCAGACGAGGCCGGTGAGCGAGCCAATGGCGAGCGGGATCGTGAGCAGCAGGAGGAACCGGCGGCGGCCCTTGAGCAGCCCGAGCAGGCGGCGGAGCGTGGCGACGGGGTTCTTGGCGTGCTCGACGACGGCGTAACGTCCGCCGCGGCCGCCGCCTCGCATGCGGGGGGCTGCTTTGTCAGGAGGCATGGTCCACCTCCCGGAAGGCGTTTTGCGAATCGCAGATGTCGCGGTAGGCGGCGCTCGTCTCCAGCAGCGTCGCATGGGGGCCGAGGGCGGCGATCCTGCCGTTCTCGAGCAGCGCGATGCGGTCGGCGTCGACCACGGAGCTGATGCGCTGGGCGATCTTGACGACCGTCATGCCCTTCATCTCGGCGCGCAGCGCGTCCTGGATGCGCCCCTCCGTGATGACGTCGACGGCGGAGGTGCTGTCGTCGAGGATGAGCACCTTGGGCTTCTTGAGCAGCGCGCGGGCGATGGCGATGCGCTGCTTCTGGCCGCCGGAGAGCGTGACGCCGCCCTGGGCGATGGGCGTGTCGTAGCCGTCCGCGAACGACGTGATGAAGCCGTCGGCGCCGGCGATGCGGGCGGCATGGCGGACCTCCTCGTCGGAGGCGTCGTCGTCGCCCCAGCGGATGTTCTCGGCGATGGTGCCGGTGAAGAGCCGCGTGTCCTGCATGACGATGCCGATGGCGCCGCGGAGGGCTTCGAGCGAATATTCGCGCACGTCGCGGCCGCCGACGCGCACCTCGCCCTCGACGGGATCGTAGAAGCGCGGGACGAGGTTGGCGAGCGACGTCTTGCCGGAGCCGGTGGCGCCCATCACGGCGAGGTGCTCGCCGTCGCGGATGTCGAGGGTGATGCCGTGGAGCACGGGATCGCCCGCGGCGCCGGGGTAGCGGAAGGCGACGTCGCGGAACGCGATCGAGCCATCCGGCGGCGGGGTGTGGACCCCGCCACCGCGGATGGAGGGCGCGGTGTCGAACACCTCGGTGATGCGGCGGGCGGAGACGATGGCGCGCGAGAAGTGCATCACGTGGAAGCTCATCATGATCAGCGACATCATCACCTGCGTGGCGTAGTTGAGGATGGCGGCGACTTCGCCGATGCGGATGAGGCGGCGGTCGACGTCGCGCGCGGCCACGAAGAGGATGGCGATGACGGTGAGGTGCTGGACGAAGCCGAGCCACGGGCCGAGCGTGACCATGATCTTGCCGGTCGCGATGCTCGTGTCGGTGAGGCGCGCGTTGGCGTCGTCGAAGCGCTTGCGCTCGTGGTCTTCGTTGGCGAAGGCCTTGACGACCCGGATGCCGGTGAGATTCTCCTGCATGACGCCGTTCACGTCGTCGATGCGCTTCTGCATCAGCTCGAACTGCGGGCGCATGCGGCGGATCTTCCAGGCGACGAGGCCGGAGAGCACGGGCGCGGCGAGCAGGAGGGGGACGGCGATGCGCGGATTCGTCGTGAGCACCAGGTAGATGCTGCCGAGGAGCAGGAGCGGGGAGCGGATGAGCATGCGCGTGATCATGATCACGACATGCTGCATGACCTGCACGTCGTTGGTGAGGCGGGTGACGAGCGAGCCGGCGGTGAATCTGTCCGTCTCGGCGAAGGAGAAGCGCTGGATGTGGCGGAAGAGGCGGCGTCGCAAGTCGTCGCCGAAGCCGAGCGCCGCGCGGCTGGAGCAGATCGTGCACCCATAGCCGCCGAGCAGGCCGACGAAGGCGTAGAGGAGCATGCGAAGGCCGTGGCGATAGATGGCGGCCTGGTCGCCCAGGGCGATGCCGTCGTCGACGATGCGGCTCATGAGCTTCGGCTGCATGAGGTCCATGGCGACCTCGACCATCATGGCGATCGGCGCGAGAACGAGCCAGAGGGCGTGCGGACGGAGCAGATGGACGAAGCGGCGCATGTCAGGGGATCAGGGCGCCGCTCCAGTTGAGCTTGAGCCTCAAGGTGGCGAAGTCGTTGTGTTCGGGGAGCATGACCAGACGCGCCTGGCGCCGGCGGGCGAGCTTGATCTCGATGCGGTCCCCGGTGGAGAGGGCGGCGCAGACCTGGCCGTCGGCGCTGAAGCTCAGCGGCGACTGTCCGCGGAGGATGCGCAGCGTGATGCGCGCCTTCTCGGGGAGAACGAGCGGCCGCGAGGTGAGCGTGTGGGGACAGATGACGTTGATGCCGATGGCGTCGGCGTCGGGCATGATGATGGGGCCCCCGGCGGAGAGCGAGTAGGCCGTGCTGCCCGTGGGCGTCGAGACGATCAGACCATCGCAGAGGAACGTGGTCACGTCGACGCCGTCCACGGCGAAGGCGATGCCGACGACGCGTCCCGAGTCGGCGCGCATGGCGACGAGGTCGTTGAGGGCGAAGACGGGCGCGGCGATGGGGCGGCCGTCCGCATTGAGGCAGCGGGCTTCGAGCAGGCTGCGGCGCGTGAGCTTGACCCGGTCGTCGAGCAGGGACTGGAGCACGCATTCGAGGTCGTCGAGTCCGGCGCAGGTGAGATAGCCAAGGGATCCGATGTTGATGTTGACGAGGGGGACGCGCAGATCCGGCACCGTGTGGACGGCCCGCAGCACCGAGCCGTCGCCGCCGAGCACGAGATGGAAGTCGGGTTTGTCCGGGGAGCCTTCCGGCAGGATTTCGATGCCGAGCTTGGCGGCGATCCGGCGCAGCTTGCGCACCGCGGCCGGGGTGCCCGCGATCGTCTCGTTGGTGATGACGCTGATTTTCATGGTGTCTAGCCTTCGAAGAGCTTCTCCCAGAGCGCTTTGAAATTGAGGGACCCGACGAGAAGGAAGGCGAGGATGACCAGTGCGGCGAAGTAGACCATCGTGAGCAGGTTCATGACGTGGCCGAGCAGCACGCACAGCCCGTCCCGCTGGAGCAGACCGATGCAAAGCAGCAGCACGGCGATGGCCGGCAGGGTGTTGCTGAAGGGGACGAAGCCGAACGGCGCCATGAGCAGCACGGCGCCGAGGACGATGCCGAAGCTGTTGACCGTCTCGGCCGCGCCCGCCGCGAGGTAGCGCTGGAGCCTTCGCGGTTTGCTGATCTTCTCCAGCCGGTGCAGCCAGGCGCTGCCGCGGGTCAGTCCGGCCTTCACCTTGTCCGCGGCGAGCTGGCGGCGCGCGACGAATCCCGGCAGCCAGAGCTTGCGCCGGAACAGGCGGCTGGTGCCGCCGAGCAGGATGGCCGCGCCGAAGACCGTGCTCACGCCGGGGATCGACACGGGCACGAGGAAGATGACGCAGAGCAGCAAGGAGAGCATCAGTACGCCCTCGTCGCCGATCCGGTCGCGGATCTCCGCCACCGTCACGTGATCGGAGGGCAGTTCGGCGATCACGGCGTCGAGCTTGCCGGCGATGGATTCGTCGGCTGGGGCGATGGAGGCGTCTTCTCGCTCGAGGTTTTTCGGGTACATGGCTGGATTTGACCGCGTGAGGTGGATGGGGAAACGTCGACGGGTGAACGACGTCTGACTTCAGCGCGCATTGTAGCGAAACGCGTGGCCGACTGCAACGCCCGGTTGCGCGTCAGGTAATCGGTCCGTCGCCGGGGTGAAGCCGAATGCCCCGCGAACGTAGAGAACACGCTCGGCGACCGCCCGATACCAGTGAGGAGTGAGTGGAGAATGGTGAGGAGTTGTGGCTGGGGGCACCCCAGACCCCGTTGACTCCAGTCCTACCGGGGCCTGGGGCAGAGCCCCAGCGGAAACTACTCACTACACACTCCGCTCTACGCACTATCGGTCAAGGCGACGGGACTGTTTCACATCCGATTTTGAGCGTTTTGATGTCATGCCCCGGCGACTTGACCAATTACGGGCGTCAACGATCGGGATGGAAGGCGGGCCGGCGCGTCATGCGCAGCACGTCGGCCACCGTCGTGGTGCCGTCCAGCGCGCACGCCCAGGCGTTGTGGCGCAGGGGGGAGAGCCCCATGGCCAGCGCGCGTTCGGTCAACGTCGAGGTGGAGGCGCGTTCGACGACGAGGTGGCGCAGCTCGTCGTTCATCAGGAACACTTCGAAGACCGCCTGGCGGCCCGTGTACCCGAAGAACCGGCATGCCGGACAGCCGCGGCCGCGGTAGAAGCGCATCGGCGCTGGGAAATCGGGGAACACGCGACGCGCCTCGGCCTCGACCAGCGGATCTTCCATGTACGCTTCGCGGCAGTTTCGGCAAATGCGGCGCAGCAGCCGCTGCGCGACCATGCCCTGGACGCTGGATGAGACAAGGTAGGGTTCGATCCCCATGTCCATCAGCCGCACCACCGCGCCGGCCGCGTCCTGGGTGTGGAGCGTGCTGAGCACCAGATGGCCCGTCAGCGCGGAGCCGACCGCGATGCTGGCCGTCTCCGAATCCCGGATTTCCCCGATCAGGATGACGTCGGGATCGTGCCGCAGGATCGAGCGGAGTCCGGTTGGGAAGGTGAACCCGATCTCGGGCTGCACCTGCATTTGCGTGATCCCGGCGAGGTCGTACTCGACTGGATCCTCGAGGGTGATGATCTTCCGCTCTTCGGTGTTCAAGCGGGCCAACGCCGCGTAGAGGCTCGTCGTCTTGCCGCTTCCGGTCGGGCCGGTGAACAGGACGAGGCCATTGGAAAGCCCGATGAGATTTTCCATTTCGGCGCGCTGTTGAGCGCTCAGCCCCAGCTCGTCGAGGTTCAGGAACGTGGACTGGCGGTTGAGGATGCGCAGGCTGATCGTCTCGCCATGCCGCGCGGGCAGCACGGAGACGCGGATGTCGTAGGCGTTCGATCCGATCGTGCGGGTGAAGCGGCCGTCCTGGGGCAACCGCCGTTCGGCGATGTTGAGCTGGGCCATCACCTTGATGCTCGAGACCAGGGCGCGGCGGAGTCGATCCACGCCGGCCGGCAAGGTCACGGGATAGAGGATGCCGTCGATCCGGTAGCGTACGCACAAGGCGTTTTCGCGGGGCTCGATGTGGATGTCGGTGGCGTTGGCCAGGATGGCTTCGTCGAGCAGCTGCTCGACGAAGCCGGTCAGCCCCGGGGAGGCCTCGGCTCCGCCGTCCTGCTCGTCCCCCCGGCGCTTCTGCGCGTCGATGTCGAGAAAGCGCGACAGCCCGACGCCGTAGTAGTGCTTGATGCACTCGGACAACTCGTGGACGGTGCACAGCACCCACTCGATGCTCGCGCCCAGGAGGATGCGGAGCTGCTCGCTTTCGGCATGGTCG
>JAAZAI010000449.1 GCA_012514445.1 Lentisphaerota bacterium | reverse complement strand
CGCTGCACGGGTTGAGGTTGACGAGCGTGCTTCCGTCGGCGTTGAGGTCGCCCAGCGCGGGCTCGATGTATTCACCGGGACCGACGTCCATGCCGCCGCCGTCGATGATGCTGTCGCCGTCGGTGTCGCGGTTCCAGGGATCGCTCGGCATCCGCTTGTTCGTCCATTCCGGGAATGGCATTGGGAAGGCGCGGATGAATCCGTTCGTGCCGATCGCCACGTCGGCGGCGCGAAGGGCCGCGACGGTGGTGTTGGCGAACTCCTGTGCGGTCGACAGGCCGTCGAAGTCGAAGTCGGGCGGATCGTTGAGGATTGGGCCGAGCTGGATGTCGTAGGGCGGCGGCTGCGGCGGGCGGAACATCGGGGGCAGGCCGACGTAGAGTTCCCAGCCGTCGGGCATGCCGTCCTGATCCGTGTCGTTGTCGAGGGGGTCGGTCGTCCAGTAGATCCAAGACGCGCTGTCCACCTGGGCGACGACGCCCATCTCGATGTAGTAGCGGGCGACGAGGAACTCTTCGAGCGCGGTGAATTGCAGGTTCTCCTCCACATCGCTCCCCTCCCAGGCGTAGGTGGGGTTGAAGCCGAAGGCGGCCTCGCCGTTCCAGTACGTCTGGACTGCGAGGGCGTCGATGTAGACCATCGCGTGGCCGTCCACCATCCTGTCGAGATCGTCGTTGGCGGTGGCGTCCCGGGGATCCAGCGGGTCGAGGCCCATTTCGACCTCCCAGCCGTCGGGCATGCCGTCGCCGTCCGTGTCCCAATGGATCGGATTGGTGCCGAGCAGATACTCCTCGAGGTTGGTGAGGCCGTCCTGATCGAGGTCGATGTTCTCGATGCCGGGGCTGGTGGCGCGCCCGACCATCGGGTCGAACATGTCGAGGAGCGTCTGCTTGGGGTAGAGGCCGCCGGGGAGGGTGTCGAGCAGGGGGATGCCGCCATCGTCGTAGGTGGCGAAGGAGGGGTCGTAGGCGCGCCAGACCAGGTTCGAAACTTCGTACATGATCGTCGTCCAGAAGTAGTACTCCCAGCCGTCGCCCATGCCGTCGCCGTCGGTGTCGAGAAGCGTCGGGTCGGTGGCGGGGTCGTTGCCGCGGAGCGGGCTCGTGGCGACGGGGCGCTGCATCGCGTACCGAACCCAGCCGTCAGCGCCGCCGCGGTTCTCTTCGAGGCCGCGGTATTCGACGATGTTGACGAAGGGGTTGGCGGGACTTGGCAGGTAGCCTGTCCAGCCGTCGGCCCAGGCGATCGGATATTCGAAGACGCGGACCTGGCCCGGCTCGACGACGTTGGGAATGGCCATCGTCCCGGCCATGGGCAGGGCGTCGGCGTCGAGATTGCCGGAGGCGCCGTAGTCGCCCGACGCGATCGTGGAGGCGATTTGCCCGATGGAGTCGGGAGCCGAGCCCGAGACGAAGAAGTTCTGGGGCTGGGGCGCCACCTTGCCCCACGCCGCCTCCCAGGTGTCGCTGAGGCCGTCCTGGTCGACGTCGCCGAAGTTGTCGAACGGGTAGAACTCGCGGCTGAAGAGGTAGTAGATGTCCATCGAGTCGTTGACGGAGAACGTGGCCTCAAGAGCCGAACCCGGCATGATGCGCAGCGGGGCGCTCAGCGTCGAGCCGTTGTCCACCCAGGCGAAGGGGTAGCAGTCGGCGCCGAGTATGGCGCGGATCTTCACGCCTTCGCCATCCGCGAAGAAGTTTCCGAGGACGGGATCCCAGACTTCGCCTGCCGGGTTGATGTATTGGAACGTGCCGTCGAGGCAGGCGCCGGCGAGGCCCGAGATCGAGTAGGGCGCGAGGTTGAGAATGTTGCCGGCCTGGACTTCGACGGAGAAAGTCCGGGGCGTGACGCCGCCGTCGCCGTCCGTGACGGTCAGCACGACGGTGTAGTTGCCTGGGGCGGCGTACCGGTGGGTGACGGCAGGGCCGGTGGCGGACGTGTTGTCGCCGAACTGCCAGGTGTACGTCAGCGGGTCGTTGACGACGCTGAGGTTGTTCGCGGCGTCGTCGGCCGTCGCCGAAAACCCTATTTCCTTGTTGACGACGGTCGTGTACTGGGACCCCTCCGCCGGCGAGAGGACGACGGGAGGCATGTTCGAGACGACGACGCTGAGGTACTTCGTCTCGTAGTAGCCGGACGGGTCGGTCAGCGTCAGCGTCCGCGTCGCTTGTCCGTCGATCGTCTTGACGAAGAAGTATCCTTCCGTCTGATTGGGGGCGATGGGGAGGGATGCGTCGCCCTCCACGACGTTGGGCGAGTAGCCGGTGATGTTGAACGTGACGCCGGAGGGAATCCCGGCGCCGAGGCTGACGCGAACCTGCTGCATCCCGCCCTTGTTGTTCTCGGCGGCGACCAGGGTCGAGGGCGTGAGCGTGACGAGGCGCGCCGTCGCGGAGAGGTTGACGGTGACGGGGATCGTCACGAATTCCTGGACGTGATCCTGAGCGTAGATCGTGACGTTCGTGACTCCGGGGCTCACGCCGGCGATGTTGAAGATGAACGAGCTCTGCCCCGTGGCGATCGTGGCCGAAGTGGGCGAGATCGTCGCGATGCCGGCGTTCCCGGTCTGCGCGAGGAGGTTGAGCGGCACCGTGTTCGCCTCGGCGCCCGCGGCGCGCTTGACGATGATCTGCGCCGTCCCGCCGGCGGCGACGGTGATGCCCGACGCCTGAGGGGACTCCAGCCGGTACATGTTGATCTCGAAGGCCGCGTTGTAGGGATCGGCGTTGAACAGAGAGGCGGCGCCCACCTGCGGATACTGGCCGTTTTCGCCCAGCACCGACGCCGGCATGTTCTTGTCGCGGATCGTCAACGTCGCGTCATCGAAGATGATGGCCTTTTTCTGGTTCGACGTGCCGCCGTTGGGCAGCGTCAACCCCGTGCCATAGTCGGTTGGCGTGGGGTTGTAGACGAAGAACAGGAGGTTCTCCTCGCCGTCGTTGAGCGAGCCGACGCCGTCGAAGACCGCAGTCCGCGGCACCCCTTGGAGATTGAAGGCGAGCGTCGGGGTTCCGGTGCCGACCAGCTCGACCTCCGGCTGGTAGAGCGGATTCGGGCTGGAGTTGTTGCGGACGTCCACGACAAACGTGAGCCGGTCGGTTTCGGCCGTGCAATCGGGCGCGCCGTCGTCCGTGTAGACGAAGACGTCCCGGATGTACAACTGCGCGGAGGCCGTGTCGGCGCCAAGGCAGAGCAGGGCGGCCGCCAGGCTGGCGATGAGAAACTTCAAGCTCGAGATGTGTTTCATGTTGTCCCCTTTCGCGAAGCGCCTCTCCTTGCGTCGAAGCCGATCCGCAGAAATCGTTGTGTCTGTCGTGTCGTGTATGGAACGAAGTTACTTCGCGGCTTCCGGCTTGGCGCCGCCCGCGGCCTTGGCTTCCGCCGCCTTGGCGGCCTCGGCCTTGGCCTTGGCTTCCGCCGCCTCCTGCTGCCGCTTCTCGATCATCTGCGTGTGCTCGCGACGACGGCGGGCGATTTCGTCGCGGACGTTGCGCTGCGACTGGCGGAAGGACTCGTGGGCGGCGGCGAGCTCCTGATTCAAGGCCTTGAGCCCCTCGTCCTCGTCGTAGATCTTCGTCAGGGCGGTCTCCTTGTCGGCAAGCTCCTTGGAGAGCGCCTCGATCTCGGCCGCGAGCTTGCCCGCCTTCTCGTCCTCGGCCTGGATGGCCTTCTTGCGCGCCGCGATCTTCTCCGTCACGGCCTGGATCTCCGCCATCCCCTTGTCGCGGGGGACGCGCAGCTCCATGAGGCGCTTCCGGTAGGCCTCGGCGGCGGGGTCGTCCGCGGGCGCGGCCTCGGGCTTCTGGACGACCGCGGCGGGGACCGCGGGCGACTTGGCGCCCTGAACGGCTTCCGCCGTCGCGGGCTTGTCTTGCGCCAGCGCCTCAGGCGCGGCAAGCATGGCGGCCGCGAGGGCGAGAACGGCGGAAATCGAGTGGAAGGGGCTGGTTTGCTTTGTCATCTGTGATGTCCTTTCAAATGGGGCCATCCGGTCGCGGGGGGCCGGGCGTTAGTTGTCGTAGAAAAGAACGGCGAGGAAGAGGGTGTCGTAGGTCGCGGGAAGCTGCGTGATGTCGAACGTGAAGTAGGTGTAGCCATCGGGCTGGTCGTCCACCGTCACGTCGACCGCGCCCGCCGGAGCCGACACGGGCGTGGTCGAGTACGTCCCCTCCCCCGTCGCCGCGATGTCCGCGGAATCGAGGAATATCCAGGGCGTCCAAGTCGAGGGATCGGCGCCGAGGGTTTCGGAGAAGCGCACGAGGAAGTCCGAGTCGCGGTTGGCCGTCGGGACGCGGAAGGTGGCGGAGGTCTCGTCGATCGCGGTGAACTCGATGGTGGGCGGCACGGGAGGCTCGGTGGAGACGACGTTGACGAAGAAGCTGGTCGAGGCGGCGCCGCCGTCGCCGTCGGTCACGGTCACGGTCACCTGGACGCCGCCGGCGACGTTGAAGGTCTTGCTGACGTTGGCGCCGGTCGCGGCCGGCGATCCGTCGCTGAACGTCCAGGTGTAGGTCAGCACGTCGTTGGTGGCGCCGCCGACGTTGGCGGCATCGGTCGCCGCGGCGCTGAGATCGACGCTCCCGCCCTGGTCGACGCGGTTGGTGCTGGAGGTGGCGAAGCCGATGACGGGGGCGAGGTTCTGGACGGTGAACGAATAGTTCGCGGCGCTGAAGAAGCCGGACGGGATGAAGTGGAGCGTGGCGGCGGACGGTCCGTCGAGGAGCTGGAGGTTGAGCGTCGCGTGGTTGACGCCGACGGGGAAGGTCAGGATGGCGTCACCCTCGACGATTCCGGGTAGATAGCCAGTCACGGCGACGGTGGTCTCCGCCGACGGCGTGGTGGAGAGAATCACGGTGACGTTGGTCGTCGTCCCTTCGCCAAATACGGGGGGGCCGACGACGAGGATGGTGTTGGGCGCCGGGCTTGCCGCGTCGAGCGGGTTGGTGTGGAGATCGTTCACCTCCTCGCCGTCGGTGAAGCCGTCGCCGTCGGTGTCGACGCTCTGCGGATGGGTTCCCGCGGCCTGCTCCTCGCCGTCCGTGAGGCCGTCGCCGTCCGTGTCCGCCAACCGGGGGTCGGACACGTAGTCGTTCTCCTCTGTCCAGTCCACCTCGTCGCCGTCCGTGATGCCGTCGCCGTCCGTGTCCGGGTTCAGCGGGTCGGTGCCGTCCATTTCGCCGTCGCCGTCGATGTCGAGAGGGAACGGGGTGAGCACGGGAAGTTTCGGGTAGACGAGTGGAAACCGCAGCTCGTCGCCGTCCGAAAGGCCGTCGCCGTCGGTGTCGGGATTGTTGGGATCGGTGCCGTGCTCCATGACTTCTTCATAGTCCGTGAGACCGTCGTCGTCGGAGTCGGAGTCGTTGGGCTGGGTTTCGTAGACCACGACCTCGGCATAGTCCGAGAGGCCGTCGCCGTCCGTGTCGACATCCAGCGGATCGGTGCCGTGGATCAGCGCTTCGTCGCCGTCCGAGAGCCCGTCGCCGTCCGTGTCGGGGTTCAGCGGGTTGGTGCCGAGGATGCTCTCCTCGAGGTCGGAGAGGCCGTCTTGATCGGCGTCGGGATCGAAGGGGGATTCGTCTTCGCCGTCCGGGACGCCGTCGCCGTCCGTGTCGAGTTCGAGAAGCTGGATGCGCCCGTTGGCCGTGTCGGCCACGGCGATTTCCGTGGATCCCGAGACGGCGTAGACGCACGAAGGGCTGCCGAATTCGCCCGCCGCGGTGCCATGCTGGCCGATCGACGCCACCGGCGTGGCGGAATTGCCGAGGTCGTAGACGACGATCCGGGCGTCGTCCCGGTCCGCCACGAGCAGGCGCTTGATATCCGAGGTGGGATCCCGCCAGACGCAGGCGTCGAAGGGGCCGTGGAGAGAACCGTAGGTTTCGACGAGACCGGCGTCGTCAATCTCGTACACGCAGTTCTGGCTGGCGTTGGCGATGAAGACGCGACCGTTTTCAAGATCGACGCCCAGGCCGTCCGCAGTCGCATTCTGGTTCGGATTCGGAAAGCGATTGACCCCATCCCAGACGAGAGCGTTGTAGTCGCCGGCGCCAGCCAGCTTGTAGACGTAGGGCAGAAGCGACGGATGATCGCTCTTCCCGCCGACCACCACGTCGCCGTTGGGCAAAAAGGCGACGTCGGCGAGACGGGGCAGCCCCTCGTAGCGGCCCAGGAAGGTGAAGGCGACCGAGTCCGCGCTCTCGACAAAGGAATAGAAGCGGAGCTTCTGCGTGGCGTTGCCGCTGCGATCCGTCACGGCGAGGATGTTCTCGCTCGGGTGCTTGGCAAGGCCGCAGGGATCAAGAAAGGCGTCGCCCTTGACGCCGGAGGCGTCGGCCACATCGGCCACGCCCTTGAAGCCGCGCACGAAAAACCCATTGCCATTCTTCTTCCAGACGGTGATTTCGTTCGCGGAATCGTCGAGAGAGTAGATGAAGTTCGCCGTCGTGACAACCCGGAGGGGCTTGGCGTTCTGGGTGCGCAGGCTGAAGGCCGCGCTCTCCAGGACGGGCACGGCGGAGAGGGCGGCGGCTGGGGCGGGAAAGGCCCGGACGGACTGGACGGCTCCGGGAACCAGCAGGAAAAACATCCACGCGCCTGCCGCCGAGGCCAAGCCGCGGAATCTCGAAATTTTGGGGAACTTTGTCATGGCTGCCGTTCCTGATTTTGTGGGATGGACCTGTATGCCGATCCCAAACCTGATCACCGTCAACTCGACAATTCTATCACAATGACTCTTCTCATACAAGTGGACAACCCCCTCTTCATTCATTTCATTTCTGATTTCTTCCGACCTCGGCGAACCTTGTGGATTCGGCCCTCGGGCAGACCTCGGGGATGCTTCCGTTTCAATATCCGACCTTCGCAGGAAGAATGCCAAAGGTAATCGGCCAGTCGCCGGGGTTACTAAGAGTCTCGTAATTGTTTTTCCACGGAAAGCACAGAAAGCACGGAATGGCGATAGAGAATGGCGTTTTGTTGTTGCTTCTATTTCGAGGCGCTTAGTAAGCCGAATGCCCCGCGAACGTGGAGAACACGCTCGGCGACCGCCCGATT
>JAAZAI010000448.1 GCA_012514445.1 Lentisphaerota bacterium | reverse complement strand
AAGGGCAACTCGATCTTCACCAACTGCGGCGTGACGCCCGACGGCGACATCTACTGGGAAGGCATGGACGAGACGCCGGAGACTTGCGTCGACTGGATCCGCCGCCCCTGGAAGAAGGGCTCGAAGGTCAAGGCCGCCAACCCCAACGCGCGCTTCACCGCGCCCGCCGGCCAGTGCCCGGTGATCGCCAAGGAGTGGGAGGATCCTGAAGGCGTGCCCATCAGCGCGTTCCTCTTCGGCGGCCGGCGCGCCGCGGTCGTGCCCCTCGTCAACGAGGCGTTCGACTGGGAGCACGGCGTGTTCCTCGGCTCCACCATGGCCTCCGAGAAGACCGCCGCCGCGGCCGGCGTCGTCGGCGAACTGCGCTTCGACCCGTTCGCCATGCTGCCTTTCTGCGGCTACCACATGGGCGATTACTTCGCCCACTGGCTGAAGATCGGGCAGGTCAAGGGCGCCAAGCTGCCCAAGATCTACTACGTGAACTGGTTCCGCAAGGCGCCCGACGGCCACTGGCTGTGGCCGGGGTTTGGCGAAAACAGCCGCGTGCTCGCGTGGATCTTCGACCGCTGCGACGGCAAGGGCAAGGTCGTCAAGACCCCGATCGGCAATCTGCCGACCGAGATCGACTTCACTGGCCTCAAGATGACGGAGGAGGACAAGAAATTGCTGCTCTCCTGCGACGTCGAAGGCTGGAAGACCGTGATCCCCGCGATCCAGAAGCACTTCGAGACGTTCGGCGCGAAGCTTCCCGCCGCGCTCAAGAAGCAGCTCAAGGACCTGGCGGCCCGTCTCGGCTGAGGCTGACCCCCAAGCTCCGGCCCTGCGGCCGGAGCCGTTTCATCGAAGGCGTCCGGCGCGAGCCGGGCGCCTTTCTTAGTGAGTAGAGCGTAGTGAGAAGTGTGGAGTTGCCGCTGGGGCTCTGCCCCAGACCCCGGATGGTCTGAGTGAGTGGTGTGTAGTGAAAAGCGAGAAGTTTCCGCTGGGGCTCTGCCCCAGACCCCGGTATAACAGGTACAACGGGGTCTGGGGTGTCCCCAGCCTGAACTACTCACTCCGCTCTACGCACTCCTCACTGTAATGGGTCGGTGGCCGAAGCGTCTTTGGCTTGTTCGTGGACGTTCCGGCTTAGCCCCAGCGACTGACCCATTACGATGGTTTGCCTTGGAGAGGACGTTTGTGCTAACATCACCCCAGTTTTCATGGAGTTTTCTGGACGATGCCGCTGAAGGATGAATTTGAGGAGGAGCAGGGGGCCGAGAGGCCGCCCTCCGCCGTTTGGATGTTCTTGTCGGTGCCGGTGCTCGCCATCGCGATCATCGGCTTTCTCGGCTTGGTCTCCTACGATTCGTCCGACATCGGGCGGATCGTGGCGCCGTCCAACCTCCGCGCCGTCAATTGGATGGGCTGGTTCGGGGCCTGGAGCGCCTACGGCCTGCTGGCGCTCTTCGGGCTCTGCGCCTATTCGGTGCCGATCTGGATGTTCGTCGCCGGCGCGATGATGCTGGCGCGTCTGCGACTCGGATTCCGGACGCTGTGGATGGCGCTCGCGACGCTCTTCCTGAGCGCGATGATGCAGTTCGCCAACGAAGGGGCCGAGCCGCTGCTGACGGGCGGGCGGCTGAACATCGCGCCGAACGCCGGCGGCGGCGTCGGCTATCTGCTCAATGATTTGACGCTGGCGCAGTGGATCGGGGTGCCTGGGACGGCCGTGCTGTACGTGGCGCTGCTCGTCGTCTGCCTCGTCATGATCATCGGGCCGATGAATCTGATGGAGTACTTCTTCACGTTGCGCGTCCGCGAGCGCGAAGTCAGCCGCCGAGCCGAAGAGGTCGAGGAGGGCGAAAGCCCCGCGGAGGCGCGCCGTCGCGCCCGCGAGGAGGCCCGGGCCCAGGAGCGCGCCGCGAAGGCGGCCGCGGCCGAGGCGAAGCGCGAGGAGCGGGAGCGTCAGCGCGCGGCCCGCGAGGCCGAGAAGGCGGAACGCCAGGCGCAGCGCAAGGCCAAGCTCAAGCAGTTCTGGAAGGACGAGGGCGCCGAGGAGGACGACGACGAGATCTTCGCCGGCGGCAAGCCGCCTTCGGCGGCCGAGGAAGCGGACGGCATCGTCCCGGAGGAGGCGGCCCGGCCCCCGGCGGCCCCATCTCGCGCGCCATCGCGCGCGAGCGCGACGGCATCGCGAGCCGAGCCCGTCCACAAGCCGGTGCCGACCACGTCGTTCGTGCCCAACGAGGTCACGTTCAAGCTGCCCACCACGAAGCTGCTGAGGCCGCCGCCCGCGATCTCCGGCATGGGCAACCAGGCGGAGATCGACGAGCGCAAGGAGACGATCATCGGCACGCTGGCGGAGTTCGGCATCAACGTGCAGGTGCCGGGCGTGGTGAGCGGTCCCGTCATCACCTGCTACGAGATCAAGCCGCCGCCAGGCGTGAAGGTCGACAAGATCTCCTCCTATTCGAACAACCTGCAGATGGCGCTCCAGGCCATGAGCCTGCGCATCCTCTCGCCGATCCCCGGCAAGAACGTGATGGGCATCGAGATCCCCAACGCCAACCGCCGCTCCGTGTTCATCCGCGAGGTCGCCGACAGCCCCGCGTGGAAGGCGGCCATGCAGAAGTATGCGCTGCCCATGCTCCTCGGACTTGACGTCAGCGGCGAACCCGTCATCGCCGACCTGGCCAAGATGCCGCACATCCTCATCGCCGGCACGACCGGCTCCGGCAAGAGCGTCTGCCTCAACTCCATCCTCGCCGGCTTCCTGCTTTCGCGCACGCCCGACGACGTGCGACTGCTCATGGTCGATCCGAAGATGGTCGAGTTCACGCCCTACGCCGACCTGCCCCACCTCGTCGTCCCCATCATCACCGCGCCCAAGAAGGTCGCCGCCGCCCTCAAATGGGCGATCGACGAGATGCGCCGCCGGCTCGAGATGTTCCGCTACGTCGGCGTCCGCAACATCGTCGGCTTCAATTCGCGCGAACGCGCCAAGCAGGCGACGTTCTTCCCGGAGGGCGCCGACAGCGAGGAGGTGCCTCTGCCCGAGAAGCTCCCGTACATCGTGATCGTCATCGACGAGATGGCCGATCTGATGCTTGCGGCGCAGGCCGAGGTCGAGCCGCGCATCGTCAGTCTCGCCCAGCTCTCCCGCGCCGTCGGCATCCACATGATCCTCGCCACGCAGCGTCCCTCGGTGAACGTCATCACCGGTCTCATCAAGGCCAACTTCCCCGCCCGCGTCGCGTTCAAGGTCTCCCAGCGCGTGGACAGCCAGACGATCCTCGACTCCAAGGGGGCCGAGCACCTGATCGGCTCCGGCGACATGCTCTTCAGCAACCCCAATGGCACGCTCTCGCGCGCCCAGGGCACCTGGATCGAGGAGAGCGAGGTCGTCGAACTCGTCACCTGGTACCGCAAGCAGGGCGACCCCGTCTACGTGGACGACATCAAGAACAAGCTCGACCGCATGGTGGTCAAGCCCGAGAAGGACGAGTTCGACGAGGCGGACGAGGAGGGCGGCGCCGAAGGCGACGAGGGCGCCGAGGCCGAGCTGCTGCGCAAGGCCCTCGAGTGCATCGTGAACACCCGCCGCGCCTCCACGTCCTCGATCCAGCGCGTGCTGCGCATCGGCTACAACCGCGCCGCGCGGCTGATGGACGAACTCGAGCGGCGGGGCTGCATCGGCCCCGCGAACGGCGCCGCGCCGCGCGAAATCCTCCGCACGACGCTCGGCGACGCGGTCGACGGCGACGGAGACTCCGACGACGTCTGACGCACCTCCACACTCCCACGACAACCTTCAAACACAGGAAACACCCATGGCACTAGGGATGAAGCTGAAGCAGGCGCGCGAGGCGATGGGCCTGACTGAATCAGACCTCGCCGAGAGCACCCACATGATGGCCCAGATGATCCGGGAAATCGAAGCGGAGGACTACCACCGCTTCAGCGCCCCCATCTACGGCAAGGGGT
The DNA here is from genome assembly GCA_012514445.1 of Lentisphaerota bacterium. Classification (GTDB taxonomy): domain Bacteria; phylum Verrucomicrobiota; class Kiritimatiellia; order RFP12; family UBA3636; genus JAAZAI01. Next base: position 2,113 of record JAAZAI010000448.1, on the reverse strand, counting down.
TCATCAAGCTCTTCGCCAAGGCCGTCGGCCTCGATCCGGCACCCCTCGTCGCGGAGTTCATGGCCGCCATGGCCGGGGCCCCCGACAAGACGTCCAAGCCTCCCCATGTCGCGCTGGAGGCGATCGACAAGCACAACGAGACGGGCATCTCCATCGTGACTCCCGAGGTGCCCGAGAAGCCCGAGGAGCCGACCGACTCCCCGGCGTCGCCCGCCCCAGTCCCGCGCCACGTCTACGCCAAGGCCTCGGCCGTGACGATGCCCAACACCGACTCGCCGCACCCCATGCCCGAGCCCACGCGGCCGACGCCCAAGCCCGCGCCCGCCCCTTCGCCGATCGAGGCGACCGCGCCCCTGCAGGCTCCCGCTCCCGTTCGGTCGTTTGCGCCCGCCACCCCGCGCGCCGTCGAGCCGCCGGCCGGCGAACCCGCTCCTGTCGCACCGGCCGCCCCGCCGCCCGGCGACGGATTCAGGCTCGAAGCCGAACCGGCGGTCTCCGTTGCGCCGCCCCGGCCCGTGGCCGCCCCCGTCCGTCCCTTCCAGTATCCCATGCCGAAGCAGACGTCGCGCCCCGCGCCCGCTCCTGCACCCGCCCGCGAGGAGGAGGAGGCCGAAGACGAGGATTCGTTCGTCGAGAGGCCGGCGCGGCGACGTCCCCCGCGCCGGAATCGCCAGCGGCCTTCCCTGGGCGTGGCCGAAGCCATTCGCAACTGGGCGGACAAGGCGCACGAGTACGTCGCCGCGCTGCGCGAGAAGCCCGAGGCTGACGACGACGATGGCGGATCTCTTGGCGACGAGGCGCCCAGCCGTCGGCGCTGGTGGATCGGCGGTGTCGCCGCCGCGGTCGTCGTGCTGGTCTTCCTGGTGCTCTCCAACGAAGGCGGCGACGAGTCCAACGGCGTTTCGGTTCCCGACGGCCCCGAATTCGTCGAAGGCGGCGTCGAGCCGATAGCCGATGGCGCGGATGTCAGTTCGGAGACGCCGACGGAGTCCTCTCCCGCGCCCGCGCTCCCGACGACCCCTGCGGAAATCGTCCGCGTGCTCCCACCGCCCAAGTGCTTCGCGCGATGAAGACCGGCCCCGTCGTCCTCGACTACCCGTTCACCCGGGATCGCGTCGCCGCGCTGCACGCGGGCGACGTCGTCTCCGTCTCCGGACTCGTCTTCACGGGGCGCGACCGGCTTCACAAGCACCTCGCCGAAACGGGCTCGTCCCCGGTGGACCTGCGCGACGGCGCGCTCTTCCACTGCGGACCCGTCGTGCGGCGGGAGGCGGGCGGCGCGTGGCGCATCATCGCCGCGGGGCCGACGACCTCGATCCGCGAGGAGCCGTACATGGCGGCGGTGATCGCCGGACAGGGCGTGCGCGTGATCATCGGCAAGGGCGGCATGGGTCCGCTGACGCTGGCGGCATGCCGCCAGCATGGCTGCGTCTACCTGCAGGCGGTGGGCGGAGCCGCGGCGGTCATCGCGAAGTCCGTCGAGGCCGTCGACGGCGTCCACTTTCTCGAAACCTTCGGCGCGACCGAGGCGATGTGGGTCCTCCGCGTCCGCGGACTGCAGACGGTCGTCGGCATGGACGCGCACGGCCGCAGCCTCTACGACGACGTCGCCTCCTCCTCGCGCGAGAAGCTGATGCGCGCGATTCAAGGGGGTTGAAACTGCGCCGGCGGCGATCAGTGGCGTGCGCGATTTCGTTTTCAGAAAATTAATGATTTTCTGAAGTCAGGCTCGTCCATCCGAGCATCGCCCTGGGATCGCGAGGCTCCGCACTCGCATTCGGTGCGGAGCGGAAGCTCCGCGCTCCCAGGCTTTGCATGCGTGCTTGCGGAGCACTCCTGGGACCGCGAGGCTCCGCACTCGCATTCGAGGCGGAGCGGAAGCTCCGCGCTCCCAGGCTTTGCATGCGTGCTTGCGGAGCACTCCTGGGACCGCGAGGCTCCGCACTCGCATTCGAGGCGGAGCGGAAGTGTCTTCGAGCTTCGTCGGCTCCGCGGGAGCGTGAGCGCGCGAGTTGACTTTGCCGCGACCAGGCGGAATCGCGCGCGAATCCAGCGCGGAAAAACTTTTTTGAAAAAACTTCGAAATAGGGGTTGACGCGGGGGGGCCGGATTT